>CAZYBT010000078.1:0-12413 GCA_964645755.1 uncultured Rhizobium sp. | reverse complement strand
ACAAACTTGATCATAGTATTTGTAAACTTCTTCTACTTTTATGAATGCACTCACAAAACAAATGTCCACAAATTTGCATCTATCATGCTTGTTTCTTCGACAAAAAGACGGAATTATCGATTGAATGCTTGATTTTTTTATCAAAATAGGTTATATTCCATTTAAATGAGAAAGATATTCATTTTGATGGTTACTTTGGGTTGTGCGTTTTTGCATTTGGAGGGACAATCTTTTGGGTTGAAACAAAAAGCCACTTTGGTTCAAAAATTGTCGGAAACATCGGGTTTGATTGTTGTTGGGGGGAAGTTTTATACGCATGGTGACTCAGGAGATGAGCCAATTTTGTATGAATTTGATACGCTCACCGGAAAAATTAACCGTACGGTTTTTGTTCAAGGAGCAACAAATAAAGATTGGGAAGAAATGACTCAAGATGATTCCTTTGTTTATATTGGGGATTTTGGTAATAATGCTGGAATGCGAAAAGATTTGGTCATTTATAAAATACAGAAAGCTTTGTTAAGTTTAGATACAATCAGGGGGGTAGACACCATTCAGTTTGGGTATGAACAGCAAGTTGATTTTTCAAATAAAACTTTTCAAACCAATTTTGATGCTGAGGCAATGATAGCTACCGATTCATGTCTTTATATTTTTAGCAAAAATTGGGGGAATTTCAAAACTTACATATACGAATGCTCAAAGAAAAAAGGTCAATATCTCCTGAAAATAAATGATAGCATTGAGGCAAATGGTTTAATTACTGGGGCATGTTTTTCTCCATTCTCGGGTAAGTTGTTGCTTTGTGGGTATACATTAAATGTTGGTTTTGTTTTGGAATGTGATTCATTTTTATCAAGAAAAATTAAAAAACAATTGAACAGGATGGAGTTTCCGGCATTTGGAAATATTCAGATTGAAGCCATTGCTGAGGTTGCAAAGGATCGATATTTTCTTACCTCGGAACAGTTGAATTCTGATGCGGCATTATTTGAACTTTCAAAGGTTAAAACGAGTGGATTGCGAAATAATCGTAAAACGGATATTCAATTTTTTCTCAATCTAAATCAGGATGCTAAAATGTTAACTTGGCAGTCTGCTTCAGGCATTCGAGAAATGCAAATTTTCAAGATGGATGGACAGTTGGTTCAGATTGAAATGTTGAATCATCGTGTTTCGGGTGAGATAGACATTTCTTTTTTGCAAGGCGGAATCTATGTGGTAAAAAGTGAATTCACGAGCGGTGAAAGGATTTCCATGAAAATTTATTTTGGCGATTAAAGAATGCTAGAACAAGTTTTGTGTAAATATTTCTTTGTTTAATCAATGATTTGTTTATCTTTGTTTGTAGAAAAAAATCTACAAAAATATGAGAATTCACGTCATCGATAGTGATAAGCACGATGCCAAAATTCTTAAGTCGCAATTATCTGAAGGGATGGGCGACTGCTTAGATTCCTTGAGTGTGTATACGACTTGGCAAGAGTTTATTGAAAAAGAAATTATTAAGGATCAGTTCACCGTTGTTTTTTTTCCGGTTTCTGAAATGTTAAACCCCAACAATGCCTTGTGCATTGAGGATATGGTTTTTCGAAAGTGTTCATTAATCGTCTATCACCCTACATACGAACATACAATCAAAGCAATCAAAATGGGGATTTTCGATTATCTTGTTTCCCCGTTTCGTTTGATGGAATTGAATGAGTGTTTTTTTAGGTTGGTTCAAAAATTCCAATGTGATAAGTCAACCTATAACATTGTGTTAAGGGATGCAAAAGGATCACAAATTATTCCTTTGAAAAACATCAGTCACATTCAAGCTTTTGGGGCATATTCTCGAATTTATAGTATTGACAAAGAGTATTTTATTTGCCGCACGTTAAAGTCCCTCGAAGAAGAAATAGGAGAACCTTTCATTCGTATTCACCGTTCGTTTATGGTTCATGCAGGTCAAATTAAATGTTATAATATCAACACTGTTACGCTAAACAACAAACAAAAACTCCCAGTTTCGAGAACTGGGAGAGTTAGGTTAATTGCTGAAATACCTCAGACAATTATGCAAGGAATAGGTTGATTAATTTGATTTTACAAACTTCAAAGATTTTAATCCATTGATTTTGATGGTGTATAGTCCATTCGATAAATGTTCGATATTTAAAGATGGATTTTCCTCCGAGAATTTTTTCTCCATGATTAATTTTCCTTGGATGTTAAATAATTGAATGGTGCTATTTGCCTTTAAATTGGTGATATTGATTACAGAATTTGCCGGATTTGGGAAAATTTGCACAAGATTCAACGTTTGATCCAAATCACTGAGCATACCAAAAGCAACCATGTTAGAATAAATCACTTGAGAAGAGTCTACGCATTCTGTATTAGCTTTAATTCCGATGAAATAGCGGTTAGATCCAGAAGGTGGTGATAAATCGCTGTATGACTTTACAGATGCAGCAACAGACGCAATGGGTTGAAAGCTGCTTCCTTTGTTACTTCTATAGATAACATAAGTATTGAGTGGATAAATACCAAGGTAATCGCTCCAATTGAGGTTGTTTTCACCAGATACGCCCAAAGATGCAGTTAAGTGAAGCGTGGTATGTGCGTAATATTTGCTATATTCAGATTCGCCTCCACAAGAGTCAATTGCGGAAATATAATATGTGAATGGACGTTGTTTTGGGTTAGAAAAGGAGTCTATAAAAAAGTTAGGATCGCTATAAGTTTGGCTCCCAATTAAATCAAATTCACCTGCGAAGTTAGATTCACGATAAAAGTTGTATGAAACGATTCCTGCTCCTGAATTTTTCTTCCAAACCAGTTTATTTCGGCCTGTTGTGCTGTCTACAGAAACCATGCATAAATTTTGAACTGGTGCTGTTTTTACGGTTACATTGATAATGTTTGAATATCCACCGCATCCTGCAAGAGAATCATAGGCGTAAATCGAATAAGCTCCCGAATATGCTCCTTTGATTTTCTTTACGTTTTGCTGATAAAAAGGCGACCAGTAATATTTGTAACCGCTTAAATTGGTTACCAATTCTAATTCTACGGAGTCACCTGCACAAACAAGAGTGTCTGTGTTGCTTTTGATTTGGATAGTTTTGAATTCGATGAAGGTCACTTTTACAGTATTTGATGTGTCTTTACATCCATTTTTTGAAGTCGCGGTTGCATAGTAATTGCCAGATTTGTCTGCAAGGATACTATTCACAGTGTCTCCGGTGTTCCATTTGAAAGGACCACTTGAGTAACAGTATAGATAAACTTGTTGACCTTTGCAGACCCTGATTTCCTCAGCGCTCGGATATGCCGAAACGTTTAAATAGTTGTCGTTTAAAGCCACATTGATTGTTTTAGATGTGTCGGCACAGTAGGAACTATCGAACGCGTACACTTGGTAATGTCCGGATGCATTTACTTTCCTTGTGGTTCCTGAATAACCATCGCTCCAATAGAATCCCACTGGATTACCACTGTAAGATACGGTTAGTGTAATTTCTTTGTCGCATGTATCAATATTCTGCACTGAATTGATTTTCAAGTTGTATTGATTTGTGTAGCAACTGAACCATTTTTGAGCAGAAAGGTTGTTCAATGCAGCAAGAAAAAATAGGCTAAAAAGTGTTTTTAAATAATTGTTCAATCTCATAATATTCTGACCGACAACGAAGATACGTTTGTCTTGAATCAATCAATGTCAGATTTTTGTCTGTGGAGGACTTGAAAGAGATTTATTAAACAAAATTTTCACAGCCACTTTTTTCTTTTGAACCAAAATCCTATCAAAATACTCACAAGAATCATGGCCATGATAGAAGCGAGGTATCCATATTTCCATTCCAATTCAGGCATGAATTTGAAGTTCATACCATAAATACCGACAATAAATGTGAGTGGCATGAAAAATACAGAAAATACGGTAAGTACTTTCATGACTTCGTTGGTTTTTTGGGAGGATACTGAGAGGTATACGGTCATGAGATTGCTTACATCTTCGAACAATTCATCATAAAATAATTCTAACTTTTGATGCAAATCTGATACATCTCTCAGTTCAGGTGTATTCTTATAATGTGATTTGATACCGTAAAGAACTTCGCGGGTTAGAAGCAACATTTTCTTTCCTATGTTGCTTTTTCGTTTCAGGAAATACAGTTCTTCGAGGAAATTATTTTTTGAATTTTTCAAAAATATCTGATCTTCGATTTGATCAATTTGTAGTGCCAATTTAATTTGAAATTTCTCATATGATTTCATCACACCTTTGAGAATTTTAACAGCCAATTCATGGGTTGAGTGAATAGCGTTTTGTTGAATACATTCTTGGATGATTGTGTTAATAAAGGGATGAGAAACCCGGTGAATGGTCATAATTTGTTGCGAATCAATGAACATTGAAACCTTGGTTGAGAGCTCCTGAATTGTATGTCCGTCGTTGTTTTCGTTGTGTAGAACACGAGTCACAATGAAGTTCAAGGGCGTTGATTCTTCAAATTTGGGAAGGTGATCCGACTGAAGGCAATCGTCGATATGTGCTTGATTTAAATTCTTTTGTTGGCAGAAAATTCGGAAATCTTCTGTGTTTGGGTTTTCAATATCGATCCAAACTTTCCCTGAATCACCCAATTTGTATTCTCTAACAATCATGATTTGTTAATTTGGATAAAATTGCTTATATTCAACTATTTGGATTTCTTTTTTACAGTAGATTTTATCAAATCTTCATTGAGTTTAAACAAGGAGATTTTTTGAATTAATTTTTTTGGTAAATGTTGATTTAAAGGGAATTGAATGGCGCCTTTCGACCATTTATAATCTCCAAACTCTTCTTTGAATGCTTCGATACCCGTGGCAGTTGGGTAAAAACCGATGTGATTTTTATATCCTGCGAAATAGACCAATACTGAATTCACTTTGAAAGCTGGCATTTTGTAGCGAATTACCAATTCAGACATTGGTAAAACTTCGAAAATGATGGATTTCATTTCTATCAATTTATCTCGAACTTCACCCTGGAATTGTTGGATATATTCGTCGATTACGTCTGTTTCTTTCATTTTGGGGAGGGATTTTTCAATGTTTTAGATGATGTAAATATAGTTTTTATTTGAATAAAAATATGAATTCGTTTTATTCCGAATGGTAATTGTTGTATTTTGCATTCAAATGTCGAATCACCAAATTTACCCTTGCCTTTGGTTTAACCACAATGCACAAGAAGCAGTTCAATATTATTGTTCTATTTTTAAAAATGCTAAAGTATTGTCAGATAACGGTATGGTTGTGATGTTTGAATTGAATGATACCAAATTTATGGCTTTGAATGGAGGGGCTCAATTTGAATTTAACGAATCAATTTCAATGGTTTTAAATTGTGAGGGACAAGAGGAAGTAGACCATTATTGGAATGCGCTCACTGCAAATGGTGGCACTGAAAGTCAATGCGGCTGGTTGAAAGACAAATTTGGGGTATCGTGGCAAATAGTGCCCATTGAATTGATGGCATGTATAGGCAATGCTGATGCAGAAATTAGAAGTTATGCCATTCAAGAAATGTTAAAAATGAAAAAAATAGAGATTCATAAACTGACCAAATAAAATGAAAAATTTCTTTCAATATGTATGCTTCGCTTTGGGTTGTTTTGCTTCCCAACTAAGTGCACAAACACAGGGATGCGAAGAGGTTCGCGCATCGATCTATGCTCAATTTCAAAAATTAGAAAGATTCAATCAAACAGCTATTGACTCATCAATTTCAATGTATGATTCTTTGAAGCCTGCCAACGAAGCGCTTAAGAATCATGTTGTTCAATGGATTGAACTAGGTGGTTTTCAAATTTGTCCATTACAACCAATTCAAAACATGAAAGTGGTGGCCTCTCCAGATATGAATTTGGTTGCAATTTCATGGAATACTTATTTGGGTGGGACCTTAATTGATTTCGCTTCAATTTTGGGATATAAAAATGAAGATGGAACATTTGGATCGAAAAAAATGGAATCTGAATTTCAAGGCATAACGGATAATGATAAAATATTGATAGATCGAATTTACAGCATAAAGAATAAACATAAACAAACCATTTATTTGGTTTCATCGGTTGGTCAAAGTGGAGCATTAGCACCATTTTACAATATGACTGCCTACAAAATCGGGAAGACAATTGTTGAAACTCCTGTGTTTGGTGGAAAAATTACATTGTCTACATCATTTGATTATACCTCGTTTCATGATGGAACATACCTGCCTAACGATTTTATTGGAATTCAATTTTTGCAAAAAGGACATTATGTGCGCAGACCAATTTCAGAAAATAATGGTGTTTTCAATGGCCGTTTTGAAATCTACAAATTCGATGGTTTGAAATATTATCGTATCAAATAACGTCCCTCAAAAGTATCGAAATTAAAATTCCTATGAGCAAAATTGCCAATTTGGAATTTCATAAATTTTTAAGCTGGTTGAAGTTGCGCTTTTTGAAGGCGCCATTGCTATTTTTAGTATTATACCTTCTGATGGGTTTGGGAACCATCAAACAATATGGTTTGCCCATTGACGATTTTACTCAATATGTCATTGGAAAGGTAAACTATGAATACCTCAATGGGGAAAGAAAAAATGAGGAAATCGATGTTGATATGCGGTATTACGGTCCTGCGTTTGAAACCATGTGCTATGCCATTGATTGTGAATTTGATGAAGAACCGCAGCCAACCCAAAAATGGGGAATGCGTCATGCGTTAATTTTTCTATTTTTTACCATTGCTTTGGGATGTTTGTATTTGGTTGTAAAACAGTTATTTGCAGATAAAAAAGTTGCGTGGATGGTGATGCTCATGCTGGCACTTTATCCGAGGGTATTTGCCGATGCTCACTACAATTCAAAGGATACCTTGTTTTTGTCATTGGTTGCCATTGCCTTGTATCCATTGTTGTTGGGCCTGCAACAAAATCGATGGGGATTGTTTGCTGTTTCAGGATTTGTATTTGGTCTAGCCGCAACTATTAGATTGTCAGCGTTTTTTGCGATCCCAGCCCTTTTTGTTTCATTGGTTTTGGTTGCTTGTTATCATTTGGCCTTCAACAGAAAAATGGCGGTCAATTTTGGGCTTTTTATACTGTTTTGGCTTGGGAGTTACTATTTATTTTTCCCTGCACTTTGGAAACATCCAATTTCGGAGTTTCTGATTTTGGTGCAAAGGATGCAGCAATTTCCTTGGCCTAATGAAACACTCATTGCAGGTCAATGGGTAGGCCCTGAAAACACTGTTTGGTGGTATTTGCCTGTTTGGATGGGGGTTACATTGCCAATTGCCTATTTGATTTTGTTCGGAATGGGTGTGGTTTTGCTGTTTTTGTCCCTCAAAAAATTAAAAAATCTATTTTCAATTGAAAATATAGGAGTTGTATTTGTTGCTATTTGGTTCTTTTCTACCTTGTTTTTCGTGATGCTCACAAAGCCAAATTTGTACGATTCATGGCGACAATTTCAGTATTTAATTGTGCCATTTTTAATACTCTGTGGACTAGGGATTCGACATTTTTTGCAATTTCAATTCGGATTTAAGTCTATGGTATTCATGCTATTTTATCAACTTTGTGTGCTTGTTTATTTAAATCCATTTCAACAGGTTTATTTTAATGAGGGATATTGGCTGTTTGGAAAATCGCATACCTACGATCAGGATTATTGGCATGTTTCAACTGAACATTGTGTGGATTGGTTAGACAAACAGAACATAGGAAAACCGATTCGAATTTACACCCGAAAATCAAATGCTGCATGGCTGAATTTATTCTTTTATCAAAATAATGAAAAAAGACAATTTTTTGCTACTGATACATTGGAAGTAGCTGATTATGAAATAGTTCCAGTTAGAAATAATGAGTTTTTCGATCCTAAAAAAAATGAGGTTTATTATGTGAAGCCTCTTAAAGATACGATTGCTAGAATTATTCGATTGAAGTAATGTTATCGATTTTTGAGTTGGTTAGACATCCAATATCCAAATAGGGCAAAGGGGAAATAGGCACCAACAAGGTCCGTGATGTTAAACCATAAAGGAGAGGGTAATTGGTAAACCATCATTGCTCCACCTATAAAAAACTGAAGTCCAATAACCATCGATAAAATAAACTGTTTAGATTTTGCGATAAGAGAGGCAATTAGCGCTCCAACGAATGTTCCAAAAGCATGTGCCAAAAATGGCATTAGAAAATGAATTGGTTTCATCAAGGGCATTGCTGCAATCAATCCGGCTTCCGTTGTTAGATTTGCTCCTGTAGGCGGAGGGATGATGGCGCTGCTCGACATAATGATGGCCATGTTTACAGAACCACCGATGAGGATTCCGGTGATGATGCCCATGGCATTTCGGAGAATGGGATGATTGAAGTTCACGGTTCGAAAATAGTCATGAAAGGTTCAAATTATGGTCTGGAATGATGGAATTTTGTAAAAAATGTTGTTGATTTGACACATGGGAGAAAAAATTGTTGTTGAAGTGTTGGTAGAACAGCCACTCGCGAAAGTTTGGGAAACATTTACTGATTCAAATCATGTAATGCAATGGAACCATGCTAGTGATGATTGGCATTGTCCTTCCGCGACCAATAATTTGATTGTTGGAGGGGAATTTCATTTCATGATGGCGGCCAAGGATGGCTCATTTGAATTTGATTTTACAGGTATTTATGACGAAGTGACAGTAATGAAAGGGTTTACCTATCATTTGTCGGATGGTCGGGTAATCCATGTCGAATTTGAGGAAGCTGATGGAGGAACCAAGGTTACAGAGAGATTTGATCCCGAAAATGAAAACCCACTTGAAATGCAACAAATGGGTTGGCAAATGATCTTGAATAATTTCAAGAAATATACAGAGGGGTTGGTTTGATTATCTGGAATTAACCAGGAAATTGAGACATGTCCATAAAGAATATTTCCCAAGTGTGTCCATCAAAATCTTCGATTGTGCGTTGATACATAAACCCTAAATCGCGTGGTTCGTTTGGTTCTATTCCGCCGGCGTTTAATCCATTTTGCATGGTTGTGTCAACATCTTGGTTGCTTGCTAAGGAAAGTGAAAACAAACCTGCAACATTGCTTTTGGTATCGGCAATAGGTTTTGCTGTGAAGCTTTGAAATTTTTCGTGGTTCAGAAGCATGACGTAGATGTGTTCACTCCAGATCATACATTTGGCTGTATCATCTGAAAATTGCGGATTCATTGTAAAGCCAAGAGCAGCATAAAAATCAGCCGATTTTTGTAAGTTGCTCACTGCCAAATTGATAAATATTTGTTTCGACATGATGCTACAAAGATGATAAATACATGGTCGATTAAAAAAATATGGTTATCATTTTTAAGTCATGAATCAAGTATTAGGAATAGATTTTGCCTTTTTCTTGAAGTAATTTGAAGGCTTCTTCCCAGCTTGGAACAATATCTGATTCATATCCAAAGGTGCTACCAGTTGCAATTTTATGAAATGATTTCATGGCTTTTAAGTGGGTTCCATTCCTCATAAAAACCAACATGTCTTCTTTGTTTTCCCAGGCAGTGAGCGTACATTGAAACTGCTGTATCTTATTTACTTCGCAGAATTTATTTCCTTTTGCATTTTTAGCTTGGCTGAAAGAAGGTATCGCGAGTCGCCAAAATTTAATATATCCTAAAATACCTTTTGGTTTTAATCCTGTGATTGATATATACATGTGAATTTAGTTCAGTTTGCAAAGATATGAGGGTGGATCCTTCAGAAATTCAGTTTGTCGATTAAAAAATGTAATATCTTTGTTTTAATGATACGTAGGGCAAATTTGAACGACATAAAATTGTTACAAGAGATAGGGGAGAAGACATTCAGAGATACATTTGGAAACACTTGTACCAAAGAAGACATGAGGGGAGTTTTAGAAACTTTTTTCAATACGGTTCAAATTGAATCTGAGCTCAGTGATGAGGAAGATTATTTTTATTTTTTGGAGGACGAGGGAGTTGTAAAAGGGTATATGCGTATCAATGCCAAACATGATTGTCCAATAGATTCTATGAAGGGAAATCGGTGTATAGAATTGGTCAGATTGTATGTATTGCAGGAATATCATGGACAGGGCATTGCCAATTCATTGATGGATTTTGCAATAGAATTTGCTCGCAATCGCAGTTATGAGAAGATGTATTTATCAGTTTGGGAATATAATTTCAGAGCGAGGGGTTTTTATGAGAAGCATGGATTTGCCAATTCTGGTGCAAAGAACGATTTTCCATTGGGAACGACTCCTCAAACCGATTATTGGTTTGTGAGAGAGTTGTGATGCTTACTGATTTCATTTACAAAATTTAAAAAATTATATACCCGATATATCATTGGCTTTTGTCAAATCTTTATTGTTTTTCAGAGTAATACAAATCATTTTCATATGAATTCACTTATAAAGTGAGAACATATGATTTTGGGTTGAAGTTATTTTACTTCAAATTTATTGATGTAAAAAACTGTTTGCCTACCCGATGAACCCATTTTTATTTCTTTTCCGTAACTCATGTAAAAATTACCATACCAAAATTCATTGTCGTGATCTGAACTATATTGCTCAACGTTATCTTGATCTATTAGGGTTATTGAACTGTTTTCATTGATGGTTTCAAAAATCTTAGTTCCTTCACTATTATATTTATTGTGGATGACTTTACTCATGCTCTGAGCAAAAACTTCAACTGATTTGTCATCAATTCGAACACTTACACAGTTCTTTCTTTCTCTGCCAGTAAAAAAAGTTGGCACCAATTTTTCCCAAATTTTATTTCCTAGACTGTCAAATTTGAAAATCATTACATTTCGGTGATGAAAAAAATAACCTTCAGAAACACTATGGTAGGATTCTCCAACAACATATATTTCATTGTTGTTTACACTTGTAATGGAAGTTAAAACTAAATTTTCTCCTCTGTAAAATTCTTTTCCACTTTTGGCAATCAATTTCATCCCAGATCTCACATGTTCATCTAAATTGTCTATAAAGCCATTGATAGTAAAAAATTGTGTGTTTCAGACTTCAAACATTTGTCACCCTGCGTTGTAATCATGAAAATGCCTTCAGATACTGTTTGCAACCAACTTGTGGTAAATGTCCCACTAAAAAAATATTTATCTGAATTTTTTGTTCCTGTGCATGTGAGAAGTTGAAATTTCTTTTCAATATTAACTTTTATAGTTTGTGTTATTTTTGCCTCTTCCGAAAGAATAAATACGATATTTGAATTATGATATTTTGAAAAGACTAAACATCCAAATTCATTCGAAGAACCAATTCTCATAATAGATTTAAAACAGTGGCACTTGGCTTGTCGTTATTCAAAACCAATTGACATTTTTTACTTTTCCCAGTTTCTAAATCAACTGATACGACACTCGAGATCGAATTGAGTTCACCCGGTATTACAATGTGTTTGCCAGCAATTATTGCATTGGTGTAGTTTTCAAAATCCATTTCTTGGTCCAATACATTAGCCTTAAATTTTTCAGGAAGTTTGCCTTCTACCAATTTTACAGAATTGTCTTTGAAATCATAAATGCAGATATTGAAATCCGGATTGCTTTTGCCCTTCATGAACAAGACATAAAATTTATCTCCTTCTTGAATTTTTGCAAAAATTGAGTATTTTTTGTCAATTAAAAACTCTTGTGTTGATTCCTCTGATAAACTACTTCGAAGCAATACAAACTCATACTTCAACATTCCATTTTCTCTCGGTGCCCGTTTAAAAAGAATAATTTTACCAGACTGATTTTGAATAACTTGCTCCACACGCGAGATAGGTTCATGTGGTATTTCATATCGTTCAATATTCTTTATTTCTTGTCCCCATATATCGCTAATGATTAAAAAAGCAAACAATAAAATTCTTATTTTTCTTTTCATATTTATCTGCAATTTAAGATTTTATTTTAGATATGACAATCAATGTTGTTGAAATTCTTATATTTATCAAAAGAATTAGAACGGGCATTGGATATTTTCATTAGTTAAAAAAATAACTAGGTAAATCATGAAACAATTAAAAAAACTGCGAGTTGGTTCTTTTTTGCTTGAGAATTCAGTTATAATTCGAATGAGCAAAATTTACAGTGCTTTGTAAAAATAAAAGCCCCACATTGCTGTGAGGCTTTTGCTCCCCTTATTGACGAAAGTTGCAGCTATTTCCTGATGATTGAGTACGTGACTATTAGGAAATTGAAGGGTTAAATATCGTTTAGATTATTAAATTCCTCCTTTTTGCTTTCAAACCATTTTGCAAAGTCTGATGGTTCTTTCATCAACATTTGCATTTCATTCATTGCTTCAATATGCGCAGTATCCCCTTTTTGAAACATTTCCATACCGTGTTTTTTACTT
>CAZYBT010000077.1:0-12560 GCA_964645755.1 uncultured Rhizobium sp. | reverse complement strand
GCACATACAACATCCGCTTGATCACAACCACAAATTATGGATGTTTGGATACGTTAACCAAACCAGTTGGAGTATGGCCACAGTCGATGCCTTCATTCATTGTTCCTCTTGATACTCAATGCTTATCGGGTAATAAATTCCAGTTTATCAATACAAGTAAAATAAATGGGGGAATCATTTCTAATTATAAATGGAATTTTGGTGACTTAAAACTAGATTCAACATTAAATACTTCTCATTCATATACTTTAGATTCAGTGTTTCATGTTGAGTTAGTAACAATTACAAATTGGGGTTGCAAAGATTCATTTTATAAGTATGTTACAATTCGTCCTCAAGCGGAAATAAAGTATAATTTTAACATTGATAGCCAATGTTTAAAGGGTAACTTTTATAAAGTTTTGAATTCTACAACCATTAAGAATGCTAAAATCATCTCGCATTCATGGAATTTTGGAAATAATATTTATAGTAATTTATATGCTCCAGGAGTATCATATGCAAAAGCAGGCACATATAAAGTTACTTATTCAACAATTTCAAATCATGGTTGCCATGATACGAATGTGAGAGATGTAGTTGTTTTTCCTCAATCAACTTTGAGTTATGGCACAACAAAGGATACTCAGTGTTTGAAAAACAATTTGTTTCAAATAGTTAACAACAGTCAGGTATCAACTGGTAAAATTGTAGATTATCAATGGAATTGGGGAGATGGAAACATAACAAATGGTCCATCAGCAAATCCTTCTTATAAATTTAGTTATGATGGTATTTTCTTTGTGAGATTGGTCACTCAAACGGATAAAAATTGTTTGGATACATTGAGTAAAAGATTGAAAGTTTCTCCTCAAGGTAATCCAGATTTTACAATAAATGATGATGTGCAATGTGAGAAGAATAATTTGTTTATTTTTACGAATACTTCTAAGATTACAAATGCAATAATAAAAGAATATAATTGGAATTTTGGAGATGGAGCATCAGTAAAGTCGACCAATTCGAATCATAGTTATTCTGCAATTGGTGCTTATAGCGTAGATTTAATATCTATTACCTCAGATTTTTGTAGAGATACAATGAGTCGACCTATTTCAATATCTCCAATTCCTAAAGTTGTCTTTGGTGTTAATTCAGATAATTTGTGTTTAAATAACAACAATTTTACATTTACTAGCACTTCAACTGCCGTTCCCGATGGTATAAAAAATCAAAAGTGGTCATTTGGAGATGGTACGAATCAGGTAGGTTCTGTAGTTTCTAAAAGTTATTCAAAATTTGGGATATATAAGCCGAAGTTGATTGTTGAAACAATAGAAGGCTGCTTAGACTCAACAGTTGGAATGGTCACTGTTCATCCTCAATCATTGGTTACTATTTCTTTAGATACAACACGCAAGTGTTTTAAAGACAATTTTATTGAGTATTTCACACAATCTCGTGTAAATGGTCCTGGAACGATTGCAACTTATGAATGGAAATTTGGAGATGGTCAAAATTCTGTTTCGAAATATACAAATCATAAATATCAAAATGATGGTAGTTATAATGTTAATCTAATTGTTCAGACAGATAAAGGTTGTTTCGATTCTTTGGGGACAATGGTTTCAATATATCCACAAACAAAAATTGATTTCAATGTCAATGCAGATACACAATGTCTTTTAAATAATTTATTTGAATTTCAAGATAATTCAGTACTCATGAATCCATCAAAATCTATTGCTTATAAATGGCAGCTAACTGATGGAACAAAGAATTTTACTTCCAAATTTACAAGGTCATTCTTAAGTGCGGGTAATTACAGAGCTGAATTAATTACAACTACAAATTTTGGATGTAAAGACACATTATTAAAAACTGTAAATGTTGCTCCGATGCCTGAAGCTAAATTTGTAGTTGACAATCCAACTCAGTGTCAAAACATTGGACAATTTAATGTCACAAACTTAAGTACGATTCAAAGTGGTCTATTAAATTATAAATGGAATTATGGTGATGGAAATGGATCAACCCAAGTAAATCCTGTAATTTCTTATAGCAATCCTGGTAAATACAATATAAACTTAATCGCTGTGAGTGATCTTGGTTGTATGGATACCACTTCAATGAATGTAATGGCTGTTCAAAGCCCTACAATTGATGTTAGCTCAGTAAATTTTGCTTGCGAATATGATTCTTTCACACTTCGTTCAGTGGCTAAAGGTGTTAGACCATTTATTTATTCATGGTCAGGTCCTAATGGGTATAAATCAAATGCTCCCCAACTGTTTTTCACTATGAGCGTAAAATCATTGATTGGAAAATATATTGTTAAACTGTCAGATTCTTCTGGTTGTTGGGCAATGGATAGCGGTGAATTTAATGTAATCGACAGGCCGGTTGTAAAGGCAACAATTCAGTCTCCTGTATGCTCTGGTCAGAACGTACAATTATATTCAGATGGCGCTGTTAGTTATCAATGGAAGGGACCTCTATCGTTTAGTACAAATCTGCAGAACCCTTTAATTTATAAAGCCTCACAGCAAAATTCAGGTCTATACACTGTAATTGGAACAGATAATAATGGATGCAAGGATACATCATCAGTTAGAGCAAATGTTTATTTGTCTCCTAAAGCGAATTTCTACATTAGTAGCAATGCTCTTGGGGTAGAAAATAAACCAATTTATGTTACTGATGCTTCGAAGGGTGCTGATTCTATTTGGTTTTACGACTATTATTTTGATTCCTTGATTTCTAGATCTAAACAATTCTCAAAAACTTATTCCGATACAGGTTTGTATGGTATTTATCAGATAGTGAAAAATGAATTTGGTTGTAAAGACTCAATTTTAAAGTATGTAAAAATTAGGCCCAAACCATACATTTTTGTCCCTAACGCCTTTACTCCGAATTATGATGCATTGAATAATACTTTCTATCCATCTTTGGTGAATTTTGTATCATACAAAATGATCATTACCAATCGTTGGGGTGAAATTGTTTACCAAGGTGATAATTCGTTTTGGGATGGTAAATATAACGGACTTTATGTAAGAGACGGTGTATATGGCGTTTACATTGAAGCATTAGATATCCTTGGTGAATATCATGCAATTAAAACGGATTTAACTGTTTTAAGATAAAATTAAATGTGATTGGTGGGCCAGATAATTGTAATTTCTGTGCCCACCTTTTTGTCGTTTGATGAAATCTCTATTTTTCCGTTCACAGATTTTAGAATTTCACGAATGATATAATACCCAATACCTGAACTTTTTTGATGATCAGTATCCGGAAGTGTTAAATGTCTATGTTCTTGCGATAAAATAGACTTTTGAATTTCATCCTTCATTCCAATTCCTTCATCTTTGATTTTAATGATTAGCTCTTTTTGATTGTTTTCGTCACATTTAATATAAATATGGCTGTTTTGACTGAATCTATTGGCGTTATTGAGTAAATTTAATATAACAATCCCTAAGGCATCTAAATTTGTGTTGACGATTTTTTTATTTGGTAGATCTTTGATTATTGTATTGCCCTTTTGCTTTGTGGCGAGAGACATTATTTGTATCATTTGATCAACTACATCGTTTAGTTCAAACTCCTGATGCGAAAGTTCTAAATCATCTTTTTCGTATTGAATCCAACTCAATATGTTCTTACAAAGCATTGAAAGCCTATTTGACGTATTCGAAATGGATAATAATGCGTCTAATACATCTTCATTAGTCATAGACTCGTAATTTTTAATCATGGTATTGCCCATTTGTGATAAAAATTTCAAAGGAACAAATAAATCATGGCCAAGAATTGCAATAATTTGACTTTTTTTATCATTGCTTATCTCTAGTTCTTTGTTGATCACCATTAATTCCCTGGTTTGATCCTCAATTTTTTTGTTTAACTCCGTATTAATTTTTCTAATTCTATTTAACCGTATTTTGACGATACAAAAAATTATAAATCCACTCACAAGTATTATGAATCCAATACCCCACCATTTCTCAGTCCATTTAAGTTCAATATCGATTTTAAACGTCTTTCTAACCTCAATGCTGCCGTCTGCATTATACTTAATAATTTCTAAAGGGAATACACCATGTTCTTGTGTATTTAGAACTACTTTTAGATCACTTTCATTTTTTATCCAATTCCATTTACCCATCCAATAATATTGATATCGATTATTTGATGTTGTATTCCAATTAGTAGATAAAATTTCAAAACTACAAGATTCAACTGTATGTTTAAGTTTGATTCTATTGCCTTCTATTGGAATATAGAAACCATTTGGATCTTTAAATTCAATATAATAATCATAATTGTCATTGTTTTTCCAATCTTCAATATCAAATTGAATAATACCATTCGTACTTGTTAAACTCAACTTGTTTTTTAGATTTAGAATTGATGAATTTCCACCACCATTAAGTTCTATTTCATCTAAACCATTTTGATAATTAATATATCGGATGTATTTTTTAATGTCTAAATCATTGATTAATGCATTCAAGAGTTTTTTTGATCCATATAGAATGCCATTATTTGTTGAAATCCAAATTCCTTTATTTTTTTCAAAATATATAGCATGTGGATATTTTAAATAATTTAACTCATCATTATGATTCTGAAATTTTGTAAAATTATGATTTGCAGTTCTTAAAGAATTTCCGTAGCTACAAATGATAAATGAATGATTAATTTTATAAATTTCCCTAATAATCTCTCCTTTGAATAAATTTTTTTCAATTTTTTTATTGATCAAATTATAAATATATAAACCATTGTTTGTACAGATATATAAATTCTGATCAATTTTTTTAATGACGGTGGGCTGATCATTGGGGTCGAAATTTTTGTTGTTTGAATATATTTTATTAAAGTTATCTGTTGAATCAATAAAGTACAAACCGATTGTACTGTATGCATAAATTCTCTTTAGATTAGAATCGCAACAGAAACTCCAAAAACCGGTAGTTGTTTTATTTTTGAAGTATGTAGTTGAAGAAATATCTCCTTCTCGAAAATAGCTGATTTGATTTTCTCCGGAAAACCAAATTCTTCCCTTCCAATCAATAATCCAATTTTTGTCAATTGTGGTTTTGAAATGGGTTTTATGAGTTCCGGATTTTGGACCAATTAACCCAAATTCAGTAGTGTATATTTGGTTTTGGGAAATAGGAATTTGTACATAAAACGAGTTTGTTTTTGTTTTAGTATTTGGTTTTTTAATTTCTAATTTCTTCTTTTTATAAATGTATATTCCATTTGCTTCCGTACCTAAAATACAAATATTTAATTTTTCATTATAAGCAATGTTTTTGACTAAATCTTCCGTTTCTACAATTCCAATTTCTTCAATTTTTACTTGATTATTTTTAATTCCCAAATAAAATATTTTATTTTCTCCAATAAAGGCAATATGTGATTGACCATTTCGATGAAACCATTGAATGTTATCAAATTTATAATTGAATGTTCCAACCAGCTTAATCCGATTTAAATATTTATTGACTTCAAATATTTGATTATTTTCAATTAAGAAAATTTTACCGCCAATTGAGAATATGGTTTCATTTTTCTTTAATTTAACAGAACTAATTTGCTCAATTTGATTTCCGAGATGTTCATAAATTTCAAAGTCAAAATCGTTGTGTTTTTTCATGAAAACATGTTCGTTAATAATAAAAATTTTATTATTAAAACATCCGAAATCCCAATATTTATTATTTCTAATATGTTCAAAAATCGTAGGATTTAATAGGTACCCAGCATAATTTGTAAAACAATTTTTAGGAATAATTTTATTCGTGTATACCCTTTTAATGTTTGGCTTTAAAGAATCATCTATTTGATAAATGTCGCCAAATTTATCGAACGTTATTAATTTTCCGTCTAAATTGAATTGAATATCAATGAATTGTTGGTTTAAACTGTTTTTATGTATATTCTTACCATTGTATTCTATGATTCCCGCTTGTGTGGCAAGCCAAATATTATCGTTTTTTGACCATTCTATGTTCCATATGATATTTGACGGTAATCCATCTTTTATCGTTAGTTTAGATTTAATGTATTGATTGTTCTGGCAATTAGATTTTTTAAAAAAAAATCCGATACAAAGAAATAAAAGTATTTTGAAGTATATCTTCATTTTTCAAGTTACTCAATTATTTTTTTCTAATCCCAGTATCTTGCCTATTTCAATGAGTTCAATCTCATTTTTAATTCCAACTTTTTGTAACAACCTGTTTTTTATGGTTGAAACTGTATTGTTTTTTACATCTAACTCAATTGCAATTTCGTTGGTTTTTACCCCTTGCATCATTAATTGGAAGATCTGCATTTCTCTGATACTGAGTTCATGGAAGAATTTAAAATTATTCATTTCATTGATCTCTAAATTTCCACTGTTTTTTTCAAATAAAAACACTCTCAAAATTTCAGTTATTTTTTCTTCCGGTAGATCTTTTTGTACAACCCATTTGATGCCTTTAGCCGCTAAAAACCCATCAAGTATGTGTTTTGGATGCATGGTGAAAATAAGTATTTCAATACCTATTTGTGCTTGTTGGATATCATCTATAATCTCGATGCTATTTCCATCACCAAATGATATATCCAATATCAGATGTGTTATTTTTTTTGAATGGATTATTTCAGTAACTTCTTTTATGCTTGACGCTGTATATATTTCCTTAATTTGCCATTCATATTTTGCCATGATTTCTATTCCTTTACGGGTCATAGCATGGTCATCAGCAATGAGCAACTTCATGTTTTTATTGTGGTTCAGCATAGCTATTACAAACTTATTTTAATTCAATGGCCTTTTTTTTAGAATTTATTCTAAAAAAAGGCCGGAATCTTTCCGGCCTTAATGATGTTATCTTCTGTTTCTGTCGTTGCGACCTCTGTCGCCACCGCGATCTCTGTCGTTTCTTTCAGGGCGCTCCCTCGGCTCTCTTTCAACATATCCCTCAGGTTTTTCTAATAAAGCTTTTCTGCTCAATCTGAATTTTCCCGTTTTTTTGTCTACTTCAACCAATTTTACTTCTAACATTTGTCCCTCAGTGAATACACCTTCCATTGTAGGGATTTTCTCCCAAGCAATTTCGCTAATGTGTAACAATCCATCTTTGTTTGGCATAAACTCAACAAATGCACCGAAATCAGTGATTGTTTTTACCTTACCAGTATAAGTAGCTCCAATTTCAGGAATTGCCACTATGCCTTTTACCGCTTCTGTAGCCATTTGCATTCCTTCGCCGTTGCTACTTAAGATCTCTACAAAGCCTTTTCCGTCTCTCTCTTCAATTGAAATTGTAGTGCCGGTTCTAGCTTGCAATTCTTGGATTATTTTTCCACCAGGGCCAATTACAGCGCCAATGAATTCTTTGTCAATGACCAATACTTCAACTCTTGGAGTATGAGGTTTCAATTCTGTTGCAGGAGCAGAAATGGTTTTTTCCATTTCACCCAAAATATGCATACGGCCATCTTTCGCCTGTTTCAAGGCTTGAGCTACCATATCCCATTTTAAACCGTTGATTTTGATATCCATCTGACATGCAGTAATGCCATCTCTGGTTCCTATTACTTTGAAATCCATATCACCCAAATGATCTTCATCACCTAAAATGTCAGTTAACACTTGGTAATTTCCAGAATCGTCGGTGATTAATCCCATAGCAATTCCACTTACAGGTTTATTTAATTTGATACCAGCATCCATCAATGCCATTGAACCCGCACAAACTGTTGCCATACTTGAAGAACCATTAGATTCTAAAATATCACTCACAATACGAATAACATAAGGAACATCAGAAGGGAGCATTGTTCTTAAACCTCTCAAAGCCAAGTTTCCATGACCAATTTCGCGACGTCCTGGACCTCTGTTTGGTCTTACTTCACCAGTTGAAAAACCAGGGAAGTTATAGTGCAACATCAAACGGCTTGTTCCATGGTAATATGGAGCGTCTAACAATTGTTCATCTAATTTACCACCCAATGTAACAGATGTCAATGATTGTGTTTCTCCGCGGGTGAACACAGCAGAACCGTGAGCAGCTGGTAAATAATCAACTTCAGTGTAAATTGGACGAACTTGAACAGTTGAACGACCATCTAAACGGCGACCAGACTCAAGAATCATTGCTCTCATTTGGTTGTATTCAGCTTCGTGGAAATATTTCTTAGCCAAACGAATCATTCTGCCTTCTTCCTCATGTCCCTCAAATTGTTTTACATATTCAGAGATAATCGCTTTGAAAGCTTCACTACGCTCGTTTTTAGGTTTGCCACTTTCAGCTACTTGACGAATTGCAGGAGAAGTTTCAGCAATTACTTTTTCTCTTAGAGCTTCATCGTTGTCTTCATGGTTGAATTCACGTGCTGGTTTTCTGCCACCCATTTGTTCCAAAAATGCCAATTGTTCAGCACATTGTTTTTTGATTGCATCGTGTCCAAACTTCAAAGCTTCCAAGAATTCATCTTCCGACAATTCTTTCATTTCACCCTCAACCATGTTTAAGTCGTTTGCAGTACCTCCAACCAACAAGTCTAAATCAGATTTCTCTAGTTCAGATTTAGTTGGGTTAATTACAAATTTCCCATCAATTCTAGCAACTCTTACTTCAGAAATAGGACCTAAGAAAGGAATATCTGAAAGCATCAAAGCCATAGAAGCCGCCAATCCTACGTAAGTATCTGGAATGATATCTTCATCGGAAGAAATTAATTGCAACATTACTTGAGTGTCGGCATGATATGTTTCAGGGAATAAAGGACGTAAGCAACGGTCTACCAAACGAGAAATAAGGATCTCATAATCAGACAATCTAGCTTCACGACGTAAGAAGCTGCCTGGGATTCTTCCAACAGCTGCAAATTTTTCTTGGTAATCTACGCTCAGGGGTAAAAAGTCAACACCTTCTTTGGCGTCATAACTACTTACAACAGTAGCAAGGATCATTGTTTTGCCAATTTTAACAACGCAGCTTCCGTGCGCTTGGCGGGCTAATTTGCCTGTTTCAATTTCGATGATACGGCCATCTCCAGTATCAAAAGTTCTTTTCTGTATATTCATTTATTTTTTGATTTTTTAAACAAAAAGCCCCGATTCGCATTGCGAACGGGGCTTTTCTATAGTAAAAAAAATTAGAAATTACTTACGTAATCCTAATTCTTTAATCAATGCACGATATTTGAAAATGTCTTTTTTCGCAAGGTAGTTCAATAAGCTACGACGCTTACCTACTAACTTAATCAAAGACAATTCAGCACTCTTATCTTTTTTAGCAGTTTTCAAGTGACCGCTAATAAAGTTGATTCTTTCTGTAAACATCGCAATTTGTGCTTCAGTGCTACCTGTGTTGGTTGAACTTCCACCAAACTGAGTAAATAATTCTTTTTTTCTTTCTGTTGTTAAATGCATAATTCTAACAATTGGGCTGCAAATATAATCAATATTTACACATTGTGGAAATGTTTGTGAAAAATAATTGAAGTTTT
Organism: uncultured Rhizobium sp.; assembly: GCA_964645755.1. Lineage (GTDB taxonomy): Bacteria > Bacteroidota > Bacteroidia > NS11-12g > UBA955 > VMCP01. The sequence continues at coordinate 3,056 of CAZYBT010000077.1, read as the reverse complement.
TTCTTTTGACCTCATCTATCTCCCCCAAAAAAACAAAGCCGAAACTTTCGCTCCGGCTCTGTAAGTTATGAAAACTTAAATCTACCCCGCAGAATTAACAATGTATCAGGTACTTTGTTTTTAAAATTAGTAAATTAATTGAGCCTCCAACAATTTATCTACCTTTGTAAGGTCAATTTTGTGAAAGAGTTACTGTCCCTCAATCAATATATAGTGAAGTATAAATTCCTGATGATCTCTGGAATCTTCTGTGTTATATTGTCAAATTTTTTCGCCATCTATGTTCCAGTTTTTGTGCGACAAGGTTTAGATGACGCTTTTTTTACCGCTCAATTATTTGGTTTTGATAACTCCAAAATTTTGTCGGGCGTTGTAATGAAAAATGCCATCGGTTTCGGCGTCGCCATTTTAATGGCCTCTTTGTTAAAGGGAGTTTTTATGTTCTTGATGCGACAAACTCTTGTAGTCGCATCAAGGAAAATTGAATTTGATCAAAAAAATGAACTTTTCCAGAAATATGAGCGACTCGGTGAAAAGTTTTACAGAGAAAATTATACCGGTGATTTAATGTCGCGAATAACCGAAGATATTTCGAATGTGCGCATGTATATCGGACCATCAATCATGTATTTTGCCAATGTACTATTTTCGTTTATCATGATTATTGCACAAATGATTATGGTGAACAAAACTCTTGCATTCTGGGTAATGTTGCCACTTCCAATTCTATCTATTTCAATTTATTATGTGAGTGTCAAAATCAATCTGGGCAATAAGAAAATACAAGAACAACTCTCCAAAATTACCACACTCGCTCAGGAAACTTTTTCTGGTATTCGCATTTTAAAATCTTTCGGTGCAGAAAAGCATTTTTCAAAGGATTTTTATCAGCAAGGGGTTGAATTTCAAAAACGTAACATGAAACTTGCGTTCGTGAATTCGCTGTTTTTTCCTCTGATGATGTTGTTGGTAGGATTTTCTACAATTATCATCCTATACATTGGTGGAAAAGAAGTTCAAAAGGGACAATTTACCGCAGGTAATCTTGCAGAATTTGTGATTTATTTGAATATGCTAGTTTGGCCAGTTGCAAGTTTAGGTTGGACAACCGCATTGGTTCAAAAAGCCTCTGCAAGTCAAAAACGAATCAATCAATTTCTCAATTTACCCGAGGTTTTTTCTACTCCCGCATCTGAACCATTGTCGCTCAAATCTGAAATTCAAATCATCAATCTTGTTTATCAGTATGCCGATAAAAATATTCCAGCTATCAATCATTTGAGTTTGACCATTCAAAAAGGCGATTTTATTGGAATTACGGGTAAAACAGGGAGTGGTAAAAGTACTTTGTTGCAACTCCTTACGAAGCAGTTAGATATTCAAAATGGGAATATTTTGCTCGATCAAATCTCGCTTGCTGATTTAAATATTTCGGAATACCGAAACCTCATTGCCTATGTGCCTCAAGACGTTTTCCTTTTTAGCGATACCATTGAAGCCAATATTGCATTTGGTGTGGAGCAATACACCGAGGAACAGCTGCAAATGGTCATTCAAATCACGTGTTTAGATAAAGATATTTCTCTGTTTAACAATGGATTGAATACCATGTTGGGTGAAAGAGGTGTTTCTTTATCTGGGGGACAAAAGCAGAGGGTATCATTGGCTAGAGCGCTCATGAAACCATCTGAAATCCTCATTTTAGACGATTGTTTAAGCGCTGTTGATGCTGAAACCGAACACAAGATTATTCAAAATCTCAAAGTTGTATTCCAAAACAAGACAGTCATCATGTCTGGTCATCGAATTGCGCCTTTTCAATCAACACAAAAAATTTTAGTTTTAGAGGACGGAAAAATACAGCAAAATGGCAATTACCAAGAATTAATTTCGCAGAATGGGTACTTTCAATGGCTTTATGTGAATCAGACATCTTAACCATTGAAAATGATAATTTTAGGTGTTTATTTTTGGGTCTAATTACGACTAAGTGTCAAATTAACAACACATAAAAAATTTAGCGTGCACAACTAATTTCAAAAAATCTATGATTTAATGTTGTTTCCCTCAATAATTTTCGCATATTTGCCTTTAATAATTTTTTTTAAACCAAATTTAAATGCCTATGCAGGAAGACAATTACAGAGACCAATCGCAGGAAGAGATTTTTTCTAAACGCATTCGGGCCGGCAAAAGAACCTATTTTTTTGATGTAAAAGCAACAAGAAATAGTGATTACTACATTACTATTACAGAGAGTAAACGTAGTCGTTATGATGATGGTTCATTCGTGAAAACCAAAATCCATCTTTACAAGGAAGATTTTAACAAATTTGCTGACGCTTTAAACGAAACCATTGGCCACGTGAAATCAAATTTACTCCCGGAGTATAACTTCGACGAGTATCAAAGAGACGACAGCCAAGCGGAAGATTAATCCAAACTTTTTGTGAGGAAGAAGGCGGTTTTTACCGCCTTTTTTTTTGTGGCGAATTTCTTTTTCTTAAAACTCAATAATTCATTTAACAAAACTATTTTTGCAGCATGTTAAAAAAGGTATTGATTTACGGTTTGGCTTTTGGATCCTTAAGTGCATCTATGGTTCTCATTATGTATTTAAACAAATTGTATCTTCACCACAACATGGTAAGTGCAATACCGGTTATCGGAAATTTACTCATTTTTGGTGTGGGTGTTTATTTATTGGTCAAAAGTTTGATGTCTATGGAACTTGAAAAACCCCTTACCTTAGGCAAAGCCTTATTCATGAGCCTGCTCATGGCTGTTGTTGCCGCTGCATGTAACATTGCCGCATATCAACATATTCAAACCAATGAAAAAGCAGTGTTTAATGATTATAAAAACAACCAATTAAAAGCCATTGAAACTCGTGTAAAAGCCGATTTTGGAAATATTTCAGTGACAGAACAAAACAAGAAAATTGTTGAATATAAAAAGAACTTTGATGAAAATTTAAACTGGACAGCTTACGCAATGGTTGAAATGCAAATGTTTTTATCTATTGCATTGGTTGTCACCTTATTGGTTTATATTGC
>CAZYBT010000076.1:0-12696 GCA_964645755.1 uncultured Rhizobium sp. | reverse complement strand
TGAGTTTTCCACAAATATAACACAAATAAAACAGACTAAGATTGGCGTTTTTATTGAGTTTTCAAAAATTATGCGTAACTTGTGCAAGTTTTGTAAGGAATCTGAGTAATGAATTTGAAAAAAACATTTATTTTTTGTGCTACGACTATCATTGCTGGGCTTTTAAGCGCCCAAGCTCCCATTCATCCGTTAAACGACTTTAACGATATCAATCGAATCGACAGTATGACACAAGAACTTTTGAGTTCTGTTCCTAGTCATACTCCAGTTGCCAAATCACCTGTCTCTTATTTTAGTCGCGCCCGTTTTGAAGCCGATGTTAAAATGATGGGAACGACAATCCCAATGGATTATCATTACATGGTTGAAAGGCAAATCAGAACACTTCTCGGATATGGTCAAAACTATTTTAACATGATTCACGAGAGAATGAACCTCTACTTCCCAATATTTGAGGAAATCATGGACAGAAATTCTCTACCTGTTGAACTAAAATATGTTTCTGTCATCGAATCTAATTTAAATCCCAATGCGGTTTCATGGTGCGGTGCAACCGGACTTTGGCAATTTATGCCTTACACCGGAAAATCTATGGGCATGAAAATTACCTACAACCTCGATGAGAGAAAAAGTATTCTTACGAGCACACAAAAAGCTGCAGAATACTTTAAAAATTCTTATTTCTTATTCGACGATTGGTTGATGAGTATTGCATCATACAATTGTGGACCAGGAAATGTAAACAAAGCAATTCGACGCGCTGGCGGAGGTAAAAAATCGTTTTGGCAAATTCTCCCATACCTACCAAGAGAAACCCAAGCTTATGTGCCAAAATTCATTGCAATGGCTTATGTTTTAAATTTTACCGAACACGCATACAACGAAACCCACAATACTTACAGCTCTATTCTCATACCTACAAAAATAGATACAACCCTGAATCTCGGAAAAGTATGCCAATTTTTAGGTCACAACCAAGACGAAATTATTCATTGCAACAGAGATCTTCTCACCCAAAACACTGGTGTTGCAACCAACAATACCGTATTATTGCCTTATCAAACAAGCATGCAATTCATCGACAACATGGATAGCGCTACAGAATATGCTGCTGTTGATTATCCGGTTTACGATCAATCTAAATACGATCATATAACCCCTTATTCTCACCGAAAATTAAAGAGAAAAGGAAATAAAATAAAATCTTCTGACAACCATAAAACCAAACACGTTGTGAGAAAGGCAAAAAGACACCGTCATAAACGCAATTACAGATAAACAACCTGATTATCATGTATTTCGTGAATCTATTCAAACAATTCAATCGGTTTTTATTTCTTGCTTTTCTTTTTTTAATTGCTTCCTGTGGCAATCAAAAAAAAGACAAATCAAATCGAATTGAGGCAAACACTTCAGATATTTCTGTAATTGCCAATCAAAACATAATCAATGGTTTAACTGAAATCTTCAACAATAGTTTCGATACTTTGAATCTTCAAAAACACCTTCCACACCAAAATGGAAGATGGGGTTTTGAGACCAAATTCAATTACATCATGCTCAGTAATGATGAAGAAACTCTGGCACAAAACAACCGTATGGTCTTGCTCGTTAACAGCAACTCTGTCCTATCTGATGATTTAGATCAAGACCCAATTGAAACAGGTGATTTAAAGTACCAGAATGAAGTTTTTGGAACGTACCAAGTTTATGAAAATGTATGGGGAAAAGGACAACGGGTAGTTGATATCGAGCTTTCTAACGATGCTCTAAATACTCTCGAAAATTTCAATCAAAAGAACAATCTCACGTCCCTCAAAATCAAAAAAATCTCTGAAAGTATTCAATATTTAGTTCAAAATTGCCACGAGAAACTCAATTTAAAAGGGAGTTTGGGCTATTGTGAGCCTAACGATCTTGAATATAAGTACACCGATAGCATGATGAAATTGCTCAAAAAAAATTATGGCTTTTCTTTATTTGTGCCTAGCTCTTTCAGAATTGTGCAAGCAGATTCAACGTTTGTTTGGCTCACTAAAATCAAGAGTGAAGGTGGATATGAGGCCATAATGATTAACATCAATCAAACTCCAATTGAAACAACAAATATCCAAGCGCTAATTGAAAATCGGAACACATTTACTTCCAAATACTTACACAACGACGAGGGTACAAAAATAGCGGTCAGTGAAAGTGGTTCATACCATCCATTTATGGGAAAACCAGGAATTTCAGGTAAGACCCCGTATCAAGTGATGTTTGGGTGGTACACGGAAATGGGTACATTTAGAAGAGGACCATTTGGAAGGTATATTTTCAATAACGGACAAAAACAAGTTGCAGTTGATTGGTTTGCCGGAGGATCAGACCGTTACAATGCTATCAAATCGCATCTCGATTTAGTAGCCCAATCCTTCAAATTTGAGCCATGAAAAAAATCATCATTTTTGCCTCGGGCAGCGGTAGTAATGCTGAGAATATTTTCCATAAGTTAAATAATAAGTTAGACATCCAAGCTATTTTTTGCAACAATGCTAAAGCTGGTGTGATTGAAAGGGCACAAAGACTTAATATTCCGTTGGTTTTATTTGATAAATCAGATTGGAACTCCGATTCCGTTTTAAACAAACTGATTTCATATGGTCCTGACTTAATTGTTCTAGCTGGATTTCTTTGGAAAGTACCAGAATCCTTAGTGCAACAATTTCCCAATAAAATCATCAACATACACCCTTCTCTCTTACCAAAATTTGGGGGTAAAGGCATGTATGGTCACTACGTGCACGATGCCGTTATTGCCGCGAATGAGCCCAAATCTGGCATCACCATACATTTTGTGAATGAACATTACGACGAAGGTACCTATATTTTTCAAGCTGAATGTGAATTGAATGATGCTGATAATGCCGAGACTTTGGCTCATAAAATTCATTTACTTGAGTTTGAACATTTTCCAACAATCATCGAAAATCTATTAAACGCTGAATAACATGCGATACAAAAATATTGAAACAAACGTTTTACACGCAGGAATTGAACCTGATCCAACTACGGGAGCTATTATGACCCCTATTTTCCAAACAAGTACCTATGTTCAAGCAGCTCCTGGAGACCACAAAGGATACGAATACGCGAGAACTCAAAATCCTACCAGAGACGCGCTCCAAAATAATTTGGCAGCTCTTGAGGGAATGAATCATGGTTTGTGCTTTAGTACGGGGATGGGCGCTGTAGATGCGTGTATCAAATTGTTGATGCCTGGCGACGAAGTAGTGTCTACCAATGATTTATATGGTGGATCATACAGAATTTTTACCAAAATTTTTGCCAATTACGGCATTGTTTTCAAGTTCGTTGATATGTCGGATATTGACGCGGTAAAAGCGGCCATTACACCTAAAACAAAAATGGTATGGGTTGAAACTCCTACAAATCCTCTATTGCGCATTATTGATATTGAAGCGATGTGTAAACTCGGACATGAAGTTGGTGCAATTGTAGTTGTAGACAACACATTTTCTTCGCCATATCTTCAAAACCCTGCAAATTTTGGTGCAGATATCGTAATGCACTCGGCAACAAAATACATCAATGGACACAGCGATGTTGTGATGGGCGTTTTATGCGTAAACAACAATGATTTGCGCGATAGATTGGCTTTCATTCAAAATTCCTGCGGTGCCACTCCTGGTCCTCAAGACTGTTTCTTGGTGCTTAGGGGTATCAAAACGTTACACATTCGCATGCAACGCCATTGTGAAAACGGTAAAATTGTAGCAGAATATTTAAACAATCATCCCAAAGTGGGCGAAGTTTACTGGCCAGGATTTGCGTCTCACAAAAATCACGAGGTTGCTAAAAAACAAATGAGAGATTTTGGAGGGATGATTTCCTTCACCTTGAAATCCGACGCCATTGAAAGCGCATTGACCTTCCTAAAATCGACCAAGGTATTTTCTTTGGCAGAAAGTTTGGGTGGTGTAGAAAGTTTGGTGGGACATCCTGCCACCATGACACATGCTAGCATTCCAAAGGCAGAGAGAGAAGCCAATGGATTGAAAGACAGCTTGATCCGATTGAGCGTAGGAATTGAACACATCGACGACATCATTGCCGATTTAGACGCAGCTTTAGCGGCTGTTTAACTATAAATGAACCCCAAAAGGGCAATTGAACGGATGTCAATTGCCCTTTTTTATTGAAACCATTTCCATGTTACCAAAAATTTCACAAGAAATATCTGATTTACTTTGGGACAATGTTCGGAATTACAACCGAAGCACCTTCATCGATTCGGATCCAATTTCAATTCCACATCGTTTTTTGCAAAAAAAAGACATTGAAATTTCTGCATTTTTCGCGGCAACATTGGCTTGGGGACAAAGAAAAACCATCATTTCAAGCACCAATAAATTGATGGAAATCTTCGAAAATTCGCCTTATGAATTTATTTCAAATGTCACAGAGTCTGAACTCAAGCAAGTTCCCAAATTTGTTCACAGAACTTTCAACTCTGAGGATTTGATCTTTTTCATCAGGTTTTTGAAGCGGCATTATCAAGGTCACGACAGCCTTGAAACTGCATTTTTTCCAACTAAAACAGCAGATTTGGAAGCTACAAAAAATGGGCTCATTCATTTTCATGATTATTTTTTTGAGGGACATTCAAACGTGAGAACAAAAAAACACGTTTCAACGCCTAAAAAGAACAGCGCTTGCAAACGTCTCAACATGTTTTTACGTTGGATGGTCAGAGAAAACGATGGTGTAGATTTTGGCATTTGGAAGCATATAGAACCATCGCAATTGATAATTCCTTTGGATGTTCATGTTCATCGGGTGGCGCTCAATTTGGGTTTAATTGAATCGGAGAAGGGAAATTGGGTAACCTGTGAGCAGCTCACTGAACAACTGCGAACCCTCCATCCCTCCGACCCCACCATTTTTGATTATGCCTTATTCGGCTTCGGTGTGGAAGAAAGGCAATTGAAACGTAACAACAGCGTTGAGTAATACATTTTTATCGAAATTCAAATTCTGCGTTTGCACTCGAACGTATATTTATTGTAACTTTGTAAAAAGATATTATTATGGCAAAAAATTTCACAACAAGCAACTTCCAAGAGGAAGTTTTGAATTCAGATAAACCAGTTTTGGTAGATTTTTGGGCAGAATGGTGTGGTCCTTGCAGAATGATTGGTCCATTGATCGAAGAATTGGCAACAGAATACGATGGAAAAGCGGTTATTGGTAAATTAAACGTTGACGAAAATCCAGATGTTGCCGGAACTTATGGTATCAGAAGCATCCCAACTTTGTTGGTGTTTAAAGGCGGTGAAATTGTTGACAGAATTGTTGGTGTAGTTCCGAAAAACAACATCGCTCAAAAAATTGACAATCAATTATAATTTAAGCCCCTCGGGGCTTTTTTTTATCCTTCTAATTTTCAAAAATTATTCTTTAGATTTGATTCATCAATCTTGAAGGTGTTTGGAACATCCTCAATTTGGCAAGAAAAAAATCTAAACTCACATCATACAACAATCATCACTAATTTCTCCCATGCTGCTCTCAGAAGTCATCCAATATAAAAACCTTCCGCTCATTGCAAAAAAAGCAATGGAGGGATTTATTACAGGATTGCACAACAGTCCGTTCCACGGATTTTCTGTGGAATTTTCGGAGCACCGGGCATACAACGATGGTGAAAGCGTGAGGAATTTAGATTGGAAATTGCTTGCAAAAACAGATAAAAAATACATCAAGCAATTCAATGAAGAAACAAATTTAAAATGTCACATTTGGCTGGATATTTCTGAAAGCATGAAGTATCCTTCCCCAAATTTTGATAAATTGAAGTTCGCCATACTCGCTGGCGCAAGCATTGCACAAATCTGCACCAATCAGAGAGATGCATTTTCAGTTTCCCTTTTTTCAGATCAGAAAATACATTGGAAATCTGAGATGAAATCTACCATGATTCATTTCAGAAACACCCTTGCAATGTTGGAACCAATTTGGAATTCCCAATCATTTAGTTCAGATTTTGAACTTTCACTCTCAGAATTAGCGGCAACAGTAAAGCGAAGAAACATGGTAGTGGTTTGTAGTGATTTAATTTGGAACAACACACAAACCAATGAGGAATTAAAATTTTGGGAAACACTCACACAGCTTCGATTTCAAAAATGCGAAGTGCTTCTTTTTCACATCAGCCATCATGAATCAGAAGTTGATTTAGATCTGGGCGACACTCCCATCAAATTTGTAGACCTTGAAACTAAGGAAATATTGAAGTTACAACCTCAGGAAATTCGGGAAGTATACCAAAAACATCAAATTATTTCCCAAAAACAAATTGAGAGCAACTGCCAACAACTTGGTATTCAATACTTTTCAGCAGACATAAGCAAGCCACTAAAGGAGGTTCTCACCACATTTTACGCTCAACGAAGTAAAATTCTTTAATCCCTGTTGAAGATCAACCGTTGAGCGTTATGCTCAAGTTCGGTGTTTTGATCTAAGCTCAAAGTACCATTTACCCAAACTTTATCAATGGCATGCTGAAAGGTTGTTCCTTCGAGTGGCGACCATGCACATTTATATTGTATTGAATCTTTATTTACAGAAGTAGTTCCTTGAGGATCAACGAGTACCAAATCAGCAAAATATCCCTCACGAATAAAACCACGTTTATGAATTTGAAAACAAATTGCGGGTGCATGACACATTTTTTCGACCATTTTTTCCAAGCTCAATTTACCTTCCTCCACTTTCTGTAGCATCAACAGCAAGGTATGTTGCACCAAAGGCAAGCCTGCATGACAATGCAAATAATTGTCATCAAATTTCTCTTCGATGGTATGAGGGGCGTGGTCGGTAGCAATAATATCGAGGCGGTCGTCGAGCAAAGCTTCCCAAAGGGCATCATTGTCTTTTTGCGATTTAATGGCCGGATTACACTTTATTTGATGTTTTAAACGGGCATAATCTACATCGGTAAAGTGCAAATGATGTACACAAACTTCGGATGTAATTCGTTTGTTTTCTAGAGGGACATTGTTCTGAAAGAGGTGGGTTTCAGCAGCAGAAGTGATATGAAGTATGTGTAATCGAGAACCATATTTATGTGCCAAATCTATAGCCAAGGATGACGATAAATAGCAGGCAATTTCATCGCGAATGATTGGATGTTGCTCTGCTGGAATTCCATCAGGAAATTGACCTTTTGCATATTCCAACCGCTCTTTGACTCTTGTTTCGCATTCGCAATGTGTGGCAATGAGAGTAGGAACATTTCTAAAAATTTCATTGAGTGTATTTGCATTGTCAACCAACATGTTACCAGTACTACTACCCATGAATATTTTAACCCCACAAGTTGTTTTGGGATTGATTTTTTTCAAGTCTTCAATATTATCGTTGGTGCCACCTAAGAAAAAGGAGTAATTCACTGCGCTCGATTTAGCGGCAATGTTCATTTTTTCTTCAAGCAATTGATTGGTGGTAGTTTGTGGATTCACATTTGGCATTTCCATAAATGAAGTAACTCCCCCAAACAATGCGGCCCTACTTTCCGTTTGAATATTTGCTTTATGTGTAAGCCCTGGCTCTCTGAAATGTACCTGATCATCGATCACTCCTGGAATTAATATTTTACCTGATGCATCAATTTCTGTTACTTTATATTGAACGTTTATTGAGGGTCCAATTTTTTGAATGATTTGATTTTCAATCAATACATCGGCTATCATTGACAACCCTTCATTCACAATAGTAGCATTCTTAATGAGGTACGATTTTTTTTCCATATGACTACGTAAAATTACGATTTTTTGAGGTTCTTTAACTCAATGTGAATAATTTATTCACAGGTTTTGATATCAAAACTTAAAAAATTGTTAAACAGACACTTATGCGCAAATCATTGTAAATGACACGGTTAAAAACTGCACTTTTTTTTCTTTTTTTTATTTAATCAATAAATTCGCTAATTCAATCAACATCAATTGTTAAATTGATTTTTTTATTGGATTTTTGTAATCCCGAAGCAAATTAACTTAAAATGAACGATTATTTAAAGAATGAGAATGACTTAGCCCATGTTGTCATTGGTTTAGCCATCGATATTCACAAAACCCTTGGTCCTGGATTAGACCACGATTCTTATTTAGAATGCATGATGTATGAATTAGAGCAACAAGGCATTCAAGCTTCTTGTAATCTAGAAAAAGACGCTTACTACAAAAATTTCAAACTCAGCAAAGGATACACAATTGATCTGTTGATTGAAAATAGCTTGGTAGTTGAAATAGAAACCACTGAAACCGTGAGCGACATGCAAATCCAAAAGACCTTAAAAACACTCAAACTTGGTGGTTATAAATTAGGATTGATTATCAACTTCAATAGTACATTGTTGAAGAACGGCATTCGTCGAATTTCAAATATCAAGCCTCAAGAAGAAATTTAATTCGAGCTTTACTTGTTCTACCTTAACAGTGTAAAATCACCTGTTAGCGTGCGCATATAGTTGTCGCAGCCAATCCAGTTAATGTAATAAACATACACTCCCTCCGGAGCTGGTTGTCCGTTAATTTTCCCATCCCAATTCATGTCAGGACTTGTAAAGTCGACTAATTTTTCGCCCCAACGGTTATAAAGTTTGATGACGTATACACTTCCCTTCACCTTAAATTGATTCATTGGATAAAGATCGTTTCGTCCATCATCATTTGGGGTAAAGGCATTTGGCATGTAAATATCAGAAGGGAAAAGATCTTTTCTTTTGTTAATCAAAACAGAATCTCTGGAAATACATCCAATCCAATCTTTTACTTCAACCCAGTACATTCCTGAATCTCTTGCCAAAAGTGTTTGCTCTCGCCATCCGTTATGCCAACGGTAGCTTTGCATTCCTGGGCCTGCATCTAATAGTGGTTTTTCTGAAAGGCAGAGGGTTGTGTCGGGCCCAAGATTGAGCGATGGATTAGGGAAAAGAAGCACATTGATAGAGTCGGTTTCAGGGCAATCATTTGAATTCAACCAAGTTGCTCTCACTACGCCAGGTTCTGTTAGGTGAAAAGTTTTCGCAGTAACTTCATTGTTCCAAACCACATTTTTGGTTCCCGGAAAATCAATGGTTAAGAAAGTGTCAATTTTTTCGCAATATTGCAAATCATTTCCTAAATAATATTCGCGGTTGTGATTGCTTAAGGTGAATGTGTCTGATTTCGAACAAACTCCAATTTTGACATTCACATAATATTTTTGAGGGACATTTGTTGCCATTGTTTTCCCAGAATTACCATTGCTCCATTTGATTGTAGCAGTTGGGTCTGAAATTTTGGAATCAAACAAAATGGTTCTATTGGGACAAACAGTGGTATCTGAAATTTCAACAATTACGGGTGAACTTTGAGCAATTAAAACTGAATCTGAAGATTTGCAACCATTTTCAGTGATACCATGAACATAATATTTTTTGGCATTCGAAACCCATATTTCCGGAGTATTTTCAGATGTGCTCCATTTATAAATTGAATTTGAAGGCATCGTGGCACCTATTTTCCTTGTAAACTTATCATCAGAGCAATAAATGGTATCTCCATAAGCTTGTATAATATTTCTGTCATATGCAACGTTTATGGTATCATACCAAGTGCACCCTTTAACAGCCACACCTAACCAATATGTTCCATCATTTGTGATGGTAAGAGAGTCTGAACGACCACCAGTGTTCCAGATATACACGTCTCCAGCTATGTTCGACTTGATTTTATACTTGTCGCCGGGACAAAGAATGGTATCTTTAGGTAATTTAACGACAATTGGTTCTACAACTTCAATTTCCGCAGAAAAACTATCCAAACATTTATTTTTGTATGCAATGAGTTTCACCTTGTATTTGCCAGCTTTGGGATACACAAAAGTTGGTTTTAAAATATTTGCGGTATCATTGCTACTGTCGATTACACCAAAATCCCAATGATATCTTTGAGCGCCTGAACTTTGATTTTGGAATTGGTATTTGTAGCCACAAATCACTTTTGGCACGAAATAAGACGCAACAACATCGATCACACATGATTGTACATTGAACTGATAATCGCGAATGGTTTGAGAAACCAATTTGCCTTTGCGATATTCTTTAACAACAATACCTACAACGAACTGACCAACTCTGGTAGGTACAATGGTTAAAAATCCTGTTTTGGGATCAATTGACATTTGCGGACTCCCATTAATTGGATTGTTTGCGTTGTAGCCGGTATTCCAAGTAATTTGGCTGAAAGGTGGAACTTCTAGAAATCCATTGTTGTTGGTATTATCAGGTCGAGGATTATTGTCGTCACCTCCTGTATAAGGGGTAATCAATTCATAAACCAAACTATCACCATCTGCATCTGTAGCACTGTGGTCAAATTTTAGAGGAGTATTGGTGCACAGAAAGTTAGGAGGCAGTTCTTTGAAAACGGCAGATGAGTTTTCTTTACTGTATAATCTAGAATCTGGTATAAATGCCCAATAATTAGCACCAGTTAAACCGGGGCTCACAATATTTGAAATGGTACCATTTCTACAACAACGCTGAAATGAAACAAAATATCCATCTAAAGTTGGAGGAAGCGTTACTGTAGTTTCGTACCAATAATGATCTACACAGGCATTTGGTGCAACGGCAATACAGTTATAGTTTGTTTTTTGCACCCTCAAAGGGCCTTTACGTGAGACACTAATTGGATACCCAGATAACATTTTCTTGGTATTCCCATTGAAAATCCCAAAAATGGCAGTTGCATCCGAGGCTATTGCTTGAGAATTACCATTTAAACAGTCAATGTACAAATCCAAACGAATTTTGTAGGTGTTTGTTCCGGTTCGCTGGTATGTCATTTCACCACCCACAATGTGAGTTGCGTTGACAGTCAATGTCCCCCAAAAAGAAATCAAAAAAAGGAGATATTTTCGAAAAAAGGGCTTCATAGAGTCGGATTTCTCAAAAATACACCAATTATTTTATAATTAACTCCAGTAAATTGTCAGAATTTGGAAATAACTTCACACACGTGTTGAACTTCTTCATCTGTCATTTCCGGAAACAAAGGCAAAGAAACACAATGACTTGCCAAATATTCAGAATTCGGAAAATCACCAATTTTATAATTCAAGTGTTTGTAGGCCTCTTGCAAATGACAGGGAACAGGATAATGGAACGCATATCCTACACCATGATCGTCTAAGTGTTTCAAGAAAGCGTCTTTATTTTCGGTGGTTACCACACAAAGGTGATGTACCGCAATGGCATGATTTTCAGGAGCTTGAAATTTTAATTTTGAACTTGCGACAGCCATATAACGCTCCACAATTGATCTACGAGTATTGTTCCATGAGTCGATATAGTTCAATTTTAGATTCAAAACTGCGCCTTGAATACCCTCCATTCTCATGTTATAACCGATCACTTCATGGTAATAACGAACAGAACACCCATGATTTTTAAGCAATTGAACTTTGTTATGCAAAGTTTCATTGTTTGTAAAAACAGCACCAGCTTCCCCAAACGAGCCAAGGTTTTTACCGGGGTAAAAACTAGTAAAACTCATTTCACCAAACTGTCCAACCACTTTATCGTGGTATTTCGCCCCAATTGCTTGTGCGTTATCTTCTAAGAAAGCAATTTTCTTACGGGAACAAAGTTCAACAAGTCCATCGATATTACACGGCTGTCCGTACAAATGCACACCAATAATCGCTTTTGTTTTATCGGTGATTGCTTTTTCAGCCAGCGCAACGTCGATATTCCATGTATCTGGGTCAACATCCACAAAAACTGGAGTTGCACCAACGTAACTCACACCCCATGCAGAAGCGATGAAAGTATTGGCAGGAACAATCACCTCGTCTCCTGCTTTTATATCCAAAGCCATTAATCCAAGGTGAATGGCATTAGTACCGTTGTTTACGGCGGCAGCAAATTTTGTTTGATTGTATTTCGATAAATTTTGTTCGAATTCTGTGACAAATTGACCACCGCTAAATGCAGTATTTTCTAGAACATTTTCTATAATGGGCAGAACTTCTCCCCTTAACTGATGATATTGTCTTTTTAAATCAAAAAAAGGAACCTTCATTTTTAAATGATTATTATGCTAAATAAAGTTGAATTTGATTGGGGTTGGAATTGTCAAAATACACATGGTCTTTCAATGTAGTTGCAATTGATAAACCTACATAATTTGCCAAAACAGGATAGCTCAAATGCTCTCGTTGTGCGAGAAATGCAGTTTCAATGGTTTCAAATCCCATTTCAAAAAAATGCGCCACAGATTTCATTGCAGTGTAACCGCTGTTCACAACATCATCAACAATGATAATGGCACTTTGTTTGATGTTTGTAAAATGATTTTCAGCGAGTAGTTGATTGCTTTGCACATTCATTTGAAAAGAATGAATGGTTGAATTCGATAAAATTGAGTGCAATTCGTCTCGGAGAGATTCCGACAGAAAAAATCCTCGGTCATTTAATCCAACCAAATATAGTTGCTTGGTATCGACGTGATTTTCGGCAATTTCAAGAGATAATCTTTTGATCACCAATAGAATATCTTCGTGATTTCGGATAATTTGTTTTTCTGGCATAAGAAATCTGTTCGAATTTACATGATGCAACTTACATTTCTTCGACCCCGTCTA
>CAZYBT010000075.1:0-13193 GCA_964645755.1 uncultured Rhizobium sp. | reverse complement strand
ATCGCTTGCGCTCCCGAATGCGTGAAATGTTCAACCTCATCTCATTCCCAAACGATTCACCCGACAAACGAAAATGAACGTATTTCTACGCAAAATTAATAGTACTTGTACTAAATTTTACTAGTACATGTACTAAAATTTCATTCTAAAAACAGACTCTATTTTTCTGGATTTCCTCCCTTAAAATGGAGACAAAAATGAGTGAAAATTTTTCTCCCCTTGAGGGGAGACACAGAGGGGTGACAACCACCCAAAAAGAACAAAAATTAACTAACTAAAAAATCAATTTATGAAAATCAAAAACCTCATCCAATTCCCATTAACCAAAGCCCAATATTACCCGGAAGTTTTTCCGAAAAAACAGATTGTCTTACACCACACTGTGAGTGGCCCAAATGCTAAAAACGTCATCAGCGGTTGGGGCTATACTCCTGTTCGCGTGGCAACAGCCTTTGTAATCGATGGCGATGGCATCATCTACCAATGTTTCAGTTCAGCCCATTGGGCACACCACCTCGGAACACACAACCGCAACAACACCCTATTGAATCAACAATCCATCGGCATTGAAATCTGTAATTGGGGCGCTTTAATCGAAAAAGGCGGCAGATACTTTTCCTCTTTCAACCGAGAAGTACCCAAAGAGGAAGTCATTGACTATGGCATGCAATGGCGCGGTCACCGCTTTTTCCATAAATACAAAGACGAGCAACTTGAATCACTCAAAACCCTCCTAGAGTACCTTTGCGAGAAATACGCCATCCCCAACACCTACCAACCAGACATGTGGAAGCTCAACACCCAAGCCCTCGATGGAACACCCGGCATCTGGACACACGTTTCTTTCCGCGCCGATAAATCGGATTGCCATCCTCAGTTGAGTTTGATTAAGTTGTTGAAGGGTTTGAGTGAGGAAAGGTAGGGCAAAGAATAACTAGGAAAATTGTGGTTTTCAGTTTTACATTTTGATTTAGGATATGCCCTATTTTTTACCACATATCTTTTAACAAAATGTAATAACTATAATTTCTCACTTCTCGATGATTTAATTCAAAGTGGAATTAATTATTTAGTTCATGTTCTTTCCTTTACACTATATTGTAGTGTATAAATTCAATATTTTTTCCTAATTAGTTATCATTTTATGCCGGAAGTTGAATATGGACTAACAAAAAAAATGATGATCATTGCCAATGGATTCATTAGTAATGAGCAAAACAAAGTAACGGTTGAAGGTGCAAGTTTATTGGCGCAATATCGTTTTCTATCGAAGGATGGGGCAAAAAGACATTTTAGAATGGCTATGTGGAGTAGGTTTGCGCTAAATAGTGCGGATATTCACCAAGAGGAGATCGAGTTGAATGGTCACAATTCGGGAATACGAGTAGGATTAACTGCGACTCAACTCTTACATAAAACAGCAATAAGTTCAACAGTTTCATTTCAAAACGCCCTTGATAACTTTGAAAATAAAATACCCACAAATTATTCCTCTCAAACCATTGATTTCACATTGTCACTTGATAAGTTTTCCGGAGGGGACGGGAGATAAGAGGAAATGATTATGTTCTTATTTTTTTTTCACTACATTTGCTTTCAATGATTTGGATTAAAAAAATATTAGTTTGCTTTTTCATCGCTGGAATTTCGTTTCCATCGGAATTAGCACACTTAATAACTTTTGTTCCGGAATTCATTGAACATTACAACCATCACAACGAAGAACACCATCAATTAAGTTTCAAGGACTTTGTTGTTGAACACATTAATGGTGTGCATGATGAAACAGATACTCAACATAAAGAGGATCATTGTCCACTTACACATGACCACACACCCACATCACTTTCATTGTTTATTTCGAAAACAATAATTCCAATTGAAATTGAAAAAAATGTAAGTGCTTCGGACAGACGTTTATCGTCCTTTCCTGCATATCAATTCTGCACATCAGAATTCAATTCAGCTATTTGGCAACCGCCTAAATTAGCATAATCACAAATAGATTTCAAGTAGCGACTTGAAACAATTGGCAGCTGCACATGTTCATAAAATCATGGTGTGGAATGCTGTATTTTATTGTGATTAATTTTTTTCAAATGTTAGATAAAGTCATTCATTTTAGTATAAAGAATAAATTTATAATTGGTTTATTCACAGTGGCATTGATCGTCGTAGGTAGTTATTCGTTGAGCAAACTACCAATTGATGCATTGCCCGATATTACGAACAATCAAGTTCAAATTATTACCAGTTCACCCACCTTGGCAACTCAGGAGGTAGAACAGTTTATTACTTTTCCAATCGAGTTAGCTGTAAAACAAATTCCAAAAATTGTTGAATTGAGATCTATCAGTCGTTTTGGATTGAGTGTGGTTACCGTTGTTTTCGAAGAGGATGTTGACATTTATTGGGCGCGAGCTCAAATAAACGAGCGACTCAAAGAAGCAGAAAACACCATTCCAAATGGATTGGGAAGTCCAGAGATTGCACCTGTTAGCACGGGTCTAGGAGAAATTTATCAGTATGTTGTATTTCCGAAAAAGGGATATGAGAAAAAATACGATGCTACTGAACTTCGTACAATTCAAGATTGGATTATTAGACCTCAATTATTAGGAACACCGGGCGTTGCGGAAGTCAACACTCTTGGTGGAAGTCTAAAACAATATGAAATCGCTGTTGAGCCCAACAAGCTCAAGAGTATGAATACCACCATTACAGAAATTTTTGAAGCCCTTGAGAAAAACAATGAAAACACAGGTGGTGCCTACATTGATAAAAAACCATATGCCTATTTCATTCGAGGGATAGGAATGGTCAATAGTATTGAAGGTATCAATAAAATTGTTGTTAAAAATCACAACGGTATTCCTGTTTTAATCCGGGATGTAGCAAAAGTCCAAATGGGAAGTAGTATTCGATTTGGAGCAGTTACAAAAGATGGAAAAGGGGAACAAGTAAGTGGAATGGTCATGATGCTCAAGGGTGAAAATTCTGCTGAAGTTGTAGAACGCGTAAAAGCGAAAATGGAGCAGATTAAAAAATCACTTCCTGAAGGAGTAGAGATCGAGGCATTTATGGATCGCACCAAATTGGTCAATGAAGCTATCGGTACAGTTCAGA
This sequence comes from uncultured Rhizobium sp., assembly GCA_964645755.1. GTDB lineage: Bacteria > Bacteroidota > Bacteroidia > NS11-12g > UBA955 > VMCP01. The sequence goes on along the minus strand of CAZYBT010000075.1, from coordinate 10,067 downwards.
CCAACCTCATCGAAGGTGCGTTGATCGTTATTTTTATTCTGGTTTTATTATTGGGCAACTGGCGTGCTGGTCTGGTGGTAGCATCTGTTATTCCCTTATCACTTTTATTCGCTGTATCGATGATGCACCTTTTTGGAGTGAGTGGAAATTTAATGAGTTTGGGAGCTATTGATTTTGGATTGATCGTGGATGGAGCAGTCATTATTGTTGAGGCCATCATCCACCGTCTGCAGGTAGCAAAAGTAAATCAAAAACTCACTGCTCAACAAATGGATGATGAAGTATATAAGGCATCTTCAAAAATTAGAAGCAGTGCCTCATTTGGAGAAATTATTATCCTGATTGTTTATTTACCGATTTTGGCATTAGTAGGTATTGAAGGTAAAATGTTTGGACCTATGGCTCAGACTGTTTCATTCGCTATACTGGGAGCATTCTTATTGTCTTTAACCTATGTTCCAATGATGTCAGCGTTGGTCTTGAAAAAACAAACTGGACACAAGAAAAATTTCAGTGATAAACTGATAAATGGAGCACATAAGCTATATCAACCTATCCTTCGACGGTCACTAAAAGTAAAAGGTCTTGTAGTTGGAAGTGCGCTTGCCCTATTGGTGTTTTCGTTTATTCTCTTCAGTAGAATGGGCGGTGAATTTATTCCAACTTTGGATGAAGGTGATATTGCCACGCACCTGATCATTGCATCAGGAAGTTCTCTTTCTCAGGAAATTGAATCGACCACAAAAGCAGAAAAAATTCTCAAAGAACGTTTTCCGGAAGTAAAAATGATCGTTACTAAAATTGGAAGTGCGGAAATCCCAACCGATCCAATGCCAATGGAAGCGGGCGACATGATCATTCTTTTGAAGGACAAAAGTGAATGGACATCTGCTGAAACAAAGGAGGAATTGATGAAGAAAATGGAAAAGGCACTGGATGAAATTCCGGGTGCAACAACCGAATTTTCACAACCCATTCAAATGCGTTTCAATGAGTTAATGACCGGGGTTCGAAGCGATGTAGCAATTAAAATTTTTGGAGAAGACCTTGACATGCTTGTCAGCAAAGGAGACGAAGTCTTGAATCTGATACAAAGTATTGAAGGTGTTGAGGATGCAAAGGCAGAACGTGTTGCTGGTTTACCGCAAATTAATATTCGGTATAATATTGACAAGTTAGCTTTGTATGGTTTGAATGTTGGTGATTTGAATAGTATTATTCGAATTGGTTTTGCAGGTGCGAAAGCCGGTGTTGTATATGAAGGTGAAAAACGTTTTGACATGGTAGTGCGTTTAGCTGCAGATAGCAGGGCCGATATTTCGAATTTGAAAACACTATTTGTCAAACTTCCATCGGGTAGTCAGATTCCTTTAGAGCAAGTGGCAGACATTAATTATGAGCCGGGACCTATGCAAATTAGCCGTGAAGATGGTAAAAGGCGTATTGTTGTTGGTTTTAATGTACGAGGAAGGGATGTTAAAAGTGTTGTGGAAGAAATTCAAGCAAAATTAGATGATAAATTAAAGCTTCCATCCGGATATTATGTGACGTATGGTGGGCAGTTTGAAAATTTGGTAGAAGCATCAGCGAGGCTTTCAATTGCAGTACCAACAGCACTTTTACTCATTTTCATATTACTTTTTTTCACCTTCAAATCCATGAAACAATCATTACTGATTTTCACTGCAATTCCATTTTCTGCCATTGGAGGTGTATTTGCTTTATGGTTGCGTGATATGCCGTTCAGTATTTCTGCAGGAGTTGGATTCATTGCATTATTCGGAGTTGCCGTATTAAACGGAATAGTGCTAATTGGCTATTTCAATCAATTAAAAGAGGAAGGAATGAAGGATGTGAATGAACGCGTATTTGAAGGAACGAAAGTGCGATTAAGACCCGTGTTGCTAACAGCAGCTGTTGCATCATTAGGTTTCCTACCTATGGCATTAAGTAATTCAGCAGGTGCAGAGGTTCAGAAACCATTAGCTACGGTCGTGATTGGTGGACTAATCACAGCTACCTTATTAACATTAATTGTTTTACCAATTCTATACATCTATTTTGAAAAAGGCATGAAAATTAGAAAGAAAGTTGTTCTGCCAACAGCAATAACCATTCTTATGTTGGCAACTTCAGTAATGTCGTTTGGTCAAAACTCACCCGTATTGGATTTGCAAACTGCAATTGAACTAGGAGTGAAAAACAATTATTCAATACAACAGGCTGAGTTAAATGTTAAATACCACAACCAATTGAAATCAACGGCATTTGAACTGCCGAAAACTGAGATTGGTGCAATGTTGGGACAATACAATACAAAAGCAATCGATCAGAATTATACCATTTCTCAAGGTATAAACCCATTTCAATTCGCAGCAAAAAAGCAGATGATTAATGCTTCAATTACAGGAAGTGAATTGCAATTAACAGTCAGTAAACAGCAATTAACGTTGGAGATCCGTCAGTCATGGAATCATTTGCTCTATTTAATGCAAGTGGATAAATTTCTGAAAGTGCAGGACAGTCTTTTACTGCAATTCGTACAGGCATCAAACCTTCGTTTCGAAACAGGTGATGTAAATAATCTGGAAAAAATAACAGCTGAAACGAAATTGCAGGAATTACGGCAAGTTATTAGGCAAAATGAAATGTCGATAAAAAATGAGAAGCTGAATATCCGGACATTGCTAAAATTGGACACAGATTTTAACATAACCGATCAACCGTATGTTCCATTCTCTTCCATAGCCGTTACTGATAGTTCAACCTTACAACAAAATCCCGGGCTCGCTTTTGCAATGCAGGAAGTTCAAATAGCCATGGCAGGTTTAAAAGTAGAACGTTCGATGTTGTACCCGGATTTAAAAGTTGGCTATTTCATCCAATCCTTAACAGGCAATCAAGAGGTAAATGGTCAAATAACCTATTACAACGGAGTTCCAAGATTTCAAGGAGTTACTCTTGGGGTTTCTGTTCCTTTATTTGCAGGTTCGTATATCGCCAAGAACAAGGCTGCAGCAATCTATGTTGAACTAGAGGAAAGTCGTGCTGCACAATTGTCTAAAGAATTGCACAAACAGTTTGAACAGCAAATTGAAGAACTAAAGGTTGCACAGGATCTAATTTCGTATTACGAAAAATCTGCTTTGCCAAACGTTGATGTTATGGCAAGTAATGCAGCGAAAAATTATCAAGGAGGTGAAATTTCTTATGTTGAATTCCTCCAGGCAAATCAAACGGTTTTAGAGATTCGTTCAAATTACCTAAATGCCATTTTTAGTCACAATCAAGCTGTTATCAATTTACAGTATTTATTAAATCAATAAGAAAAGATTATGATATTAAATAGAAAAATAACGCACCAATTGACAATCCTACTCATATTTGTTTTGTCATTTATTATTTCCTCTTGTGGGTCAACTGAAAAACCGGAAGAAACAAAGGAAGAAGAACACAGTAATTCAACTGTAAAAGAAGTTGAACTTAATCAGGCACAATACAATGCCTCTAATATCCTGTTGGGTGATTTCGAAATGAAGAATTTGAGCGCTGTGGTGAATGCCAACGGATACACAAAACTGCCTCCGCAAAATCAAGCGGATGTTTCTGTTCTCGTGGCTGGAATCATAAAGAAAATCAACATAATTGAAGGGCAATTTGTGAAGGAAGGTCAAACATTAGCAGTCATTGAAAGCATGGAATTTACCAAGATTCAGGAAGCCTATTTAACTTCAAAAAGCAATCTTGAATTGTACACCTTGGAGTATGATCGTCAAAAAACTTTAAATGAAGGTAATGCCAATTCTAAAAAAGCATTGCAAAAGGCAAAATCTGACTACGAGATCGAAAAAGCACGATTCAATTCGCTGAAAAAACAAATGAGTACACTCAATTTAAGCGGTTCAGAAAATGCAACTTCTACCATGTCAATCACGGCACCTATTAGTGGTTTTGTAACTGAAATCAATATCAAAATTGGTTCCAACGCAGAACCTGGACAAACATTGTTCAGTATCGTGGATAATTCAAAAATGCATGTTGATTTGTTGGTTTATGAGAAGGATTTACAAAAAGTAAAAGTTGGCCAAACAATCAATTTTATTTTAACCAATCAAGACAATACTGAAATAAAAGGAAAAGTGTTTAGCATAGGAAAAGCCTTTGAAAATGAAACAAAATCCGTTGCGGTGCATGCGGATATCATTAACGATAAACAAACCTTGATTCCAGGAATGTATGTCAATGCCTTGATAAATATTGGCTCGCAAAAAGTGAAAGCTTTGCCTGTTGATGCAGTTGTAAAAGCAGATGGACGTGAATTCATTTTTATTTTGGAGGAACATGAAGGAGAAGAGGAAGCGCATGATACTGAAGCTGGTCATTCACACGATGATGGTCACGGACATGAAGAAGAAGAGCATGAAGAAACCTTCCATTTTCAGAGAATCGAAGTAAAAACAGGAACAACACAATTGGGTTATGTTCAAGTAACTGTTTTACAACCTCTTCCTGCAAATGCTCAAATTGTACTTAAAGGTGCGTATTACATACAAAGCCATTTACTGAAATCTGAAGGTGGAGGCGGTGGACATGGCCATTAATAAATTGGATTTCAATAATAAACCATAAAAAACAAATAACATGAAAAAAACAAGCTTGATCATGCTCCTTTTTGGAGCATTAACTTTCGGAATGACAAGTTGTTCAGAAGATTCGAAACATGATAAAACAGAACACCACGATGATGATCATAATCATGAAGGTGAAGAAGGTCATAATCATCAGGACGGAGAAGAGAAACATCACGAAGGCGAAAACCACGCACATTAAACGAAGTATAAGTTAAATAATGCTATGAGTTCCGGAACTGATTTCCTAATGGTTTTTCAGTTCCGGTTTCTTATATCTGTAATGAATAAATGAGGTGAGATTAGTATTTATATTCTTTATTCTGTCAATTGTTTCTTGTGCTTCATTTTCTCAAGATGTCCGAGTTAAAACTCTGTTATCCGATTTTTCCTTGGATTCCGTTCTTACCATTGTAAAAAAGCTAAGTGGTGAGCTGCCAATTACTTTAAATGGCAATTCGATAATCATTTCAAGTAGACTTTACAACAATATTGGTAATGAACAGACCTTTCAATGGTCAAAAGACCAATTTTCTCAATATGGATTAGAAATTGACTCAATGGTATTTTCTGCCAATGGAAAAAACCTATTTGGTATAAAATACGGCAATATCTTTCCTGATAGAATATGCATACTTGGTGCTCACTTTGACAATATACCCACAGGGGCTGTTGCACCCGGAGCAGATGACAATGCAAGTGGTACAGCGGCTGTGATTGAAGCAGCTAGAATTTTATCTAACTATCAATTTCCAAATACGATCATTTTTGCACTGTGGGACGAAGAAGAGTTGGGATTAATTGGCAGTTCGGCCTATGCGAGTAATTTCAATTTTGAATCGGATTCACTTCTTGGTTACATCAATCTCGACATGATAGGTTGGGACGGTAATTTTGACAATAAGTCGGAAATTCATGTTCGTCCGGTTTCAAACTCATTGAATCTTGCCTCTATTGCTGAAAATGTAAATGAAGAATATAATATTGGTCTAAATCTTGAAATTGTAAATCCAGGTAGCCCAAATACAGATCATTCACCATTTTGGCTTAATAATTTATCGGCTATTGGGATCAGTGAAGAGTATCAGGGAGATTTCAATCCTTTTTGGCATACGTTGGGTGATACGTTGGGTAATTTCAACATCCCCTATTATGAAAGAAATGTAAGATTAGCCTTGGCTACCTTTTCAACGTTGGCTTACAACAAAAGTGGAAATCAAACAATCGAAGAAATAATAAAGAATTCACTCGTTTTTCCAAATCCGACTGAAACTAACCTGGCAATAAAATTTCAGCAAGCCATAACTCAGGGTATCGCTATTGAAATAAGTAATATTTATGGAGAAATTCTCAAATCCACTTCATTTAATAATATAGATGTTATTGACTTTTCCAACTATTCAGCGGGCACATATTTTATTCATCTATTTACAACAGACGATTCCAAAATATTCAAAATTCAAAAAATATAAACCGCTTATAAAAATCTGACATGTTAAACACGGACCCAAATCATAAGCATACCTACAATGAACAAGGTGAAATGACCTGTTGTTCGTTGGAAGAAAAAATTAATAAAGAAGCGGAAGATCATGCCGGTCACGATCATTCGAGTGGAGACGAATCCATCTTACACATGTTTTTACCATCAATTATTAGTTTTGGGTTATTACTTACTGCAATTGCATTTGATGCATTTTTTACTCCATCTTGGTTCAGTGGCTGGATAAGAATCGTTTGGTACGTTGCGGCTTATATACCAGTTGGTTTTCCTGTAATAAAAAGTGCATTTCATGCTATACGCAAAGGCGAAGTTTTTTCCGAATTTTTTTTAATGAGCATTGCCACCATCGGAGCGTTTGGAATTCAAGAATATCCTGAAGGTGTAGCCGTAATGCTTTTTTATGCAGTTGGAGAAGTATTTCAATCTTTGGCAGTATCGCGAGCTAAGGCAAATATCAAAAGTTTGCTTGACCAACGCCCGGACGAGGTTACTATTCTTGAGAACAATCAAGCAAGAATAGTAAAAGCTGAAAAGGTAAACATTGGCGATATTATCCAATTGAAATCAGGTGAAAAATTAGGATTGGATGGCGAGCTTCTTTCAGATTCAGCTTCATTCAATACTGCAGCCCTTACAGGAGAAAGTAAACCTGATACCAAAGCCAAAGGCGAAACAGTGTTGGCGGGAATGATCAATCTCAATACCGTTGCACAAGTACAAGTCACCACGGCATATACAGATAGTAAATTGAGCAAAATATTAGAATTGGTACAAAATGCTACTGCTCAAAAAGCACCAACCGAATTATTTATACGAAAATTTGCAAAAATCTACACACCTATTATTGTTCTACTTGCAATTCTAATCACTTTATTCCCTTATTTCTTTGTAGAAAATTATGAATTCAGCGAATGGCTGTACAGAGCATTAATTTTCTTAGTTATCTCTTGTCCGTGTGCCCTAGTTATCAGTATTCCTTTGGGATATTTTGGAGGAATTGGTGCAGGTAGTAAAAATGGAATATTATTCAAGGGTAGTAATTTTCTGGATACCCTAGCAAATGTTCAAAATGTGGTAATGGATAAAACAGGCACCATGACCGAAGGGGTTTTTAAAGTGCAAGAAGTTGAATTAAATTCCACTTTCAATAAAGAAGAAATCTTGAAAATGGTCAATGCCTTAGAAAGTCAAAGTTCTCACCCTGTAGCTACTGCAATTCATGAATATGTCGGCGATATTGATAGCACTATCAAATTGGAAAATGTTGAAGAAATACCCGGCCACGGTTTAAAAGCAACTATTAATGATAAAGCAATATTGGTAGGGAATTTCAAGTTGATGGATAAATTTTATATTGCATATGACATTGATCCAAATTCAATAGTTTACACAACAATAGCGATTGCTTACGACAGTAAATTTGTCGGTTATATCACAATTGCTGACAGAATTAAGGATGATGCAAAAATTACCATCGATAAACTAAAAGCACTCGGTATTAAAATTACAATGCTAAGTGGAGACAAAAGTACTGTAGTACATTTTGTTGTACAAAAACTTGGTATTTCTAATGCATTTGGCGATTTGCTGCCCGAAGACAAAGTCAATAAAGTAAAAGAAATCAAAGCCAAAAACGAAACAGTTGCTTTTATAGGAGATGGTGTAAACGATGCACCCGTCGTAGCTTTGAGCGATGTAGGAATAGCTATGGGTGGACTTGGAAGCGATGCAACAATAGAAACCGCCGACGTAGTTATCCAAGACGATATGCCAAGTAAAATTCCAATTGCCATAAACATTGGTAAACAAACAAAAAAAATAGTTTGGCAAAATATCATTTTGGCTTTTAGTGTAAAGGCGATGGTTCTTGCTTTAGGTGCCGGAGGAATTGCTACCATGTGGGAAGCTGTGTTTGCGGATGTTGGGGTAGCTTTGTTGGCAATTTTGAATGCAGTTAGAATACAACGTATGCAGTTTTAAAAAAGTAAGAATATGAAAATTCATATTAGAATACCTGCCAGTTTGCGCGATGAAGTGTTAAGCGAATTTCAATTGGCAAAAGAAGCGGAAAAAAAAGATGATTTCCTGACGGCATGGAAACACTTGGAACGTGCACACATTCTTGGTCAAGCTTGGCCAATAGAACATTCGAGAACACATTGGAAAATGCTTTGCTTTGCTTTTCGAAGAAAAAATGGAAAGGAGATCATCGGTCAGTTTCCACGATTGCTATTGGGAGGTATTAAATCATTTCTGGGCGAAATACCTTTAGGAAATACTGGTGGTTCCAATGTTTCACCTATTAAACCAATGAAAATTCCCGATGACTTGAGAGAAACACTCGATAAGTATTAACTGAAAAAATATTAGTGTTAAGCTTCATATTTCTGTCAAACATGATGTTTGCGCAGTCAAAATCACAAAAAGTTATATTAAAGACATATACTTATTGCGACCATTGCAAAGAATGTGAGTTCTGTGCAGGGAAAATGGAAACCGAATTATCTTACGTCAAAGGCATCAAATCGATTGAATTCAATGAAAAAGACAAGACAATTATCGTTAAATACAATTCAAAAAAGATAACCGTTGATACAATAAAAGTTGAAATCACAAAATTAGGATTCGCAGCAGACAATTTACCTGCTGATCCAAACGCTTATGATAAATTAGACAACTGTTGCAAGAAAAAAGATTAGTTGCTTTCCTGAACAATAATATTCTCAGCGACTTTAAGACTAATTGATATTTCTTTTTTTCTACAATCAATTATAATTGAGTGATCAAATTCTTCAATAGTTTTCACTGTTAATTTTACTCCTATAAGTAATTGTTGTTTTTCTAAATATTTCAAAAATGTAAACGAGTGGTCAGTCACCCCCATAATTTCATAGTGCATTCTTTCTTCACATTCAGAAAGTTTGATGAAATTACTTTTTTGAATATTTCCTTTTTCATCTGGAATTGGATCTCCGTGAGGATCAAATACGGGATTATTTAATATCTCTGCTAATTTATTGATCAATTTATCGTTTTTCACATGCTCCAATTCTTCGGCGATTTCATGTACCTCCTCCCAACCAAAACCCATCTCATTGACAAGAAAAGTCTCCCACAAACGGTGGCGACGAATGATGGACAAAGAATTTATCAAACCTTCTGAAGTCAGCCTTATGCCATAGGACTTTTCATAGATTATAAATTCTGCTTTAGATAATTTGCGAATTGCTTCAGTTACAGATGCAGGACTTATACCCATTGTCAAAGCAATTTGTTTATTTGATACTAAAATAGAATTACCCTGAGAAAGGTGGTAAATATTTTTCAAGTAATTCTCTATGGTTCGATCATTCATATATACATTATTAGGCAAGCCTAAAAATATAATTATTTTTTACTTAAAACAAAATTATATTTACCTAAAAAATATCTTATGAATAAATTCTTGCTTGGAATCTTCGTACTGTCTTGCATTATTCTGTCTTGCAAAAAGCTTATCCCTCAGGCGCCGGAAGACGCAGAAGTTTTGGATGGGCCAATTGCAGGTCTGACACATGAACAAAATGAACAATTTCTTCGTGGTGATGCGGCATTTAGTGAAGTGTTTACAAATGAAACAGGTCTCGGACCTACTTTTGTCGCTACAAGTTGCATCTCCTGTCATGCAGGTGATGGTAAAGGAACTTTCAAAGTAGATGCTTGGACCCGATCGGAAGGTGGTGGTGGGGAAACTCGCATTTTTCAAAATGGAACAATCATCGAAAAAGGAGGAGTGGCTTTTTCAGCGGTACATGGTCCTACCCCAAAAAAGATTGCCGATAAACTAAATCTAGAATCTGGAAATTTCTTTGCCACGGGCGTTTCCATTGTCTTGCATCCCTTCAGTCCTAGGGTACCCATCATTCACATGAATATCCGGTACTTCGAAATGGAAG
>CAZYBT010000074.1:0-13258 GCA_964645755.1 uncultured Rhizobium sp. | reverse complement strand
TGAGTATCAATTTTCACATAATTGCAGAAACGTTCGTGGATTTTCATGGTTCAAATATAAGCAAAGAGGGTTTATGAAGGTTTATAAATGTTTATAAGGGTTTATAAAGGTTATAGGGAATTAAATTTGAGCATAAACATTCCATTAAACGATTATAAACGTGTAAGTTTAAAATTGAATTAAGGGTTCAGTTTTTATTTTCTGTATTCGACTTCATGAAACAGTATGTATATTCTTTCGAAAAATTGGAAGCATGGAAGCATTCCAAAAATCTAACTAAAACAATTTATTTAATGACTCAAAATTTCCCTAAAACCGAAATAAATGGATTGACCGATCAAATGATAAGGGCTTCAATCTCGATATCTTCCAATTTAGCTGAGGGATGCGGTAGAAAGATTGGAAAAGACCAAGCCAGATTTTATCAATTTGCTCTATCAAGTTCTTTCGAATTACTCAATCAAACAATCATTGCTTGGGAAATTAACTATATCAACGAAGATGAATATCTAAAATGTAGAAATTTGATTGAAATTATATCGTTTCAAATCAATTCCTTATCAAAATACACTTTAAAAAATGGTCTTAATTAAAAAAAGCAGCTCAAATTAATTGGGCTGCCTTTTTCTTATTCTTTTTGTAGTTCATAAACCTTTATAAACCTTTATAAACCTTCATAAACTTTCTATCAAACCAAATCCGTTAAACTCATTTCGAGGGCCTTCGCACTAATTCCCGTGGTCTTAGGATTAAATTGGTGTACGCGCATGATGCTTGAGCGGATAATGTTGCTCACATCTTTGAAGATGGCCACATCTGTTACTTCTGCATCTTGCTTCATCAAATAACCGAAAACTCTGGCCATACCGCAGTTGGCTATAAAATCAGGAATGACTGCAAATTGGCTATCGGCCAAGGTTGAAATTGGCCCCATGAATATTTCTTCATCGGCAAATGGCACGTTTGCACCGCAAGAAACAACTTCTATTCCCGCTTTTGCCATTCTATTTACTTGATCTTCTGTAACCAAACGACTTGCAGCACCCGGAATGAAAATTTCCGCAGGCATATCCCAAATTTGCGCATTTACTTCTTCAAACGACAACATATCGGGAGAATTAAGTTCATTGCCCTTTCTATTTAAAAACAATTCCAAAATCTCATCATGTCCCAGTCCATTTTTATTGATAATACCTCCATTCCTGTCGATAATACCTGCAATACGAACACCGTATTTGGTTAAGTAAAATGCAGCAGCAGCAGCTACATTGCCCCATCCTTGAATGATGGCAAATTTGTTGTTCATGAAACCACCGTAAACTTCATAGTAATGACGAACACCTTCCGCCACACCCCAGCCGGTAATCATGTCGGCAATGGTTAGATTTTTTGAAACATCTGGACTCAATCGTTCGTCGGTAATTGGAAGCAATACTCCTTTTTGCAATCTGGAGATGGCTTTCAATTTTTCCTCTGGTGAATAATTCACCAAATGTCCATTCACAACACCTTCTTGTGGGTGTAGGATGCCCAATTCGGCGGTCATTGGAATTACTTCGTGAATTTCATCTACGTTTAAATCTCCACCTGTACCGTAGTAGTTTTTAAGCAAGGGGCGAACAGCCTTATACCAACGCTCTAAAACACCTTTTTTTCTAGGATCGGCAGGATCGAAATTGATACCAGACTTAGCACCACCAATTGGAGGGCCAGCCACGGTAAATTTCACTTCCATTGTTTTTGCAAGACTTTCAACTTCGCGTTGATTTAAGCCTTTGCGCATTCTTGTTCCACCACCAGCAGCGCCATTTCTAAGGGAATTGATGACTACCCAGCCTTCAGCTTCGGTTTCACTGTCTTTCCAAGCAAAAACAATCTCAGGTTGTTTTCCTTCAAACTTTTGTATTAACTGATTTAATTTCACGAGTGTGTTTATATTAATTTAGAAAAATTTCCGTCTAGTGATCCACCTACATAAGGGGCGGAGGCACCAGTTGCTTCCGGCAAGGTATTGCAAACATTTTTAACCCTCATTGCTCCCAACAAAGCAAAAATCATGGCTTCTTTATAATTCACCATTTGTTCATCGGGCACAACAATTTGAGCTTCGGTTTCAGATTTGATATAGTCGATTAAGCATTGATTAAATGCGCCTCCTCCGGTTACCAAAATTCGCGAATTTTGCAAATCTTTTTCTGAAATTCGATCTAACGCCATGCCAATTTGAGTGGCAATGTGCATCACCAATGTTTTCATGCGATCTTCCAATGGATGATCGTCATAATCCCTCACCAAATGCCAAAAATGTTTATTAATCCATTCTCTTCCTAAACTTTTTGGGGCAGATTTTTGATAAAATGGTATTTCGTTTAATGCATGCAAAAGTGGGTAAATGATGTTTCCACTCTCTGCAATAGATCCGTTTTCATCGTATTTGAGGTCGCGTTCTCTAGCCAAACGGTTCAAAACAATGTTACATGGTGCAATATCAAATGCGATTCTCTTGCCTACATGCTTGGTTGAAACGTTACAAAATCCCCCCAAATTCAAACAAAAATCATAATCATTGAACAGCAAATCGTCGCCAATTCCAACCAAAGGAGCACCTTGTCCACCCAAAGCCACATCGCCTCTTCTAAAATTGGTAACCGCAGGAATTCCAGCAGTTGCCGCCAAAGTTGCACCATCTCCAATTTGTGTAGTGACCCAACTCTTCGGTTCATGGAAAATTGTATGTCCATGAGAGGCAATCAGATCTACTTGCAAACCAGTTTCTTGAGCAAACCCTTTAGAAAGTTCACCCAAATAACGTCCATAAAATATATCGGTTTTTACAAATACTTCGGAATTCTGATATTTCAATTGCGACAAACGCACACGCCATGTTTCGTTGTAAGGAACTGTAATTGCGCGGTCAATAGTTACCTTCCAGTTGCCATTGTTTTGTTGAACATCGCAAAGTGCCAAATCAATGCCATCCATGCTTGTTCCACTCATTATTCCTAATACCTTCATACAATCAAAAACCTGAATTTATTGCAAAAATACGAATTGATACCCAATAATGTTCTTTGCAAATGATCCATTGAACAAATAAAAATGATTCATTTATCCAAAACTTTTTGTAAAATGCACATTGAAATCGTTCATTATGAATAGAAAATCGTTTTTAGGAATCGGAACAGGGCTCATTACTGCTGCCAATTTAAAAGCTGCAAACAATCAAATTCTAGAAGCTCAACTTGAAGATTTGAGTAATATCAATGCCTCATTGGCTGGAGATATTGATTGGGAAAATCAACAATGGAGCAGCATTCGAACCTTATTCCCCCTGACCAACGACCGAATTTTCTTAAACAACGGAACCATGGGAATTACCCCCTACCCTGTTCTCAATGCCGTACAAAATAGCTTCGAACACATTGCCGAAAAAGCTGAATACCCCCATCACTCCGACGATTTAGAAAAAACCCTTGCAGCCATCATTGGCGCCGATGCCAAAGAAATTGGCATTACCAAAAATGTAAGTGAAGGCATTAACCATATTTGTTGGGGACTTGACTTAAAACGAGGAGATGAAGTTATTCTCACCGAACATGAACATGTTGGGGGATGCTTGGCCTGGTTACACCGTGCAAAAGTGGATGGCATTGTCATCAAAACATTTCCGTTGGGTAAAACCGCAAACGATACCCTCAATCATTTAAACGCCGCCATCACAAAAAAGACAAAAGTGATTGCCGTTCCGCATATTCCTTGCACCATTGGTCAAATTTTACCCGTGAAAGAAATTTGTGACTTGGCGCGAAGCAAAAATATCATCAGTTGTTTGGATGGAGCTCATCCTTTGGGCATGATTCAATTTAATGTGAGGGACATTGGTTGCGATTATTACGCTGGTTGTTTCCACAAATGGGTATTGGGTCCAATTGGAACGGGTTGGCTCTATATTTCGCAGCAAAGAATGCAACAAACACGAATTTTCCATGTTGCGGCATACAGTGCCAATGAATTCAATATGAGGAGCAATCCTCCGAGTATGGGTCCAATTTTGGACCAAGCGAGCCGATATAGTTATGGAACATTTTGCGGACCATTGCATATTGGAGCACTGAAATCATTGGAATTTTATCAAAAAATTGGTCCTACAAGAATTGAAAATCGCGTAAAATATTTGGCCGAAAAGTTGCAAAATTCGCTACTTGAATTTGGTGATAAAATCGAAATGCTCACTCCAACTGAACCGCGTTCAAGGGGTGCACAAATTGGATTTAGGATCAAGCAAACCAAAAAAGAAAATGCCAATTCAGGATTTGTGACGTTCGCCCGATCTAAACAAATGATTCTCCGACACGTTGCTGAAAATGGGCTGGATAACATCAGAATTTCAACCCATTATTACAATACTGAAGAGGAAATTGAACAATGCGTATCTTTGCTGAAAGAATATGCATTCGGATAATTCTAACGAGCAGTTGGCAAAAGTTTTTTTTGAGGGATGGGAAAGCCATCTAACTACTTTTACACTGAGTACTTCAGGAAGCACCGGACAACCAAAACCAATTGAATTACAAAGAGATAAACTTATTTGGAGCGTAAAAAAAACCTTTGAGGCATATTTCAGCAGAAGCATCAACAAATATCAACTTTGCTGTATTCCAGTGAGTAAAGTTGGAGGATTTATGCAACTCGTACGCAGTGTGGTTTGGGAAACGCCAATAGATGTGGTTGAACCAACGTCGAATCCGTTGTTGGATTACCGAGGTCGGGCGGCCATTGCATCGTTTACACCCATGCAATTGGTTAAAATTCTCGAAAAACCGATTTCTATAGAGGTTCTGAATCAATTCCATACGGTATTAATTGGCGGCGGACAACTGTCCCCCGAAATAGAAAAAAAACTACTCAAAATGTACCCAGATACCCGCTGGATTCACACATTTGCCATGACCGAAACCTATTCCCATTTTGCTGGTCGATTTCTTGGCGAAACTGTTTATAAAACGTTGGATGAAACAGAAGTTACGGTAGATGAACGTGGAGCGCTGATGGTTCGAAGTTTTCTGACCGACCAAAAATGGATGAAAACCAATGATTTGATTGAATTGATCAATGAAACTGAATTTATTTGGAAAGGTCGTACAGATTTTACCATCAATTCGGGAGGAATTAAAATTCAAATCGAAACAGTAGAAGCTGAAATCATGGAGCAAACTGGGTGGCTTTCTAACGATTTCTGTTGCTGGTATGAAGCAGATGAATTGTTGGGACAAAAGTTGATTTTAATCAGTAGCAAAACCAATGTCCCTCAAAATTGGAAATTTAGTCAAGTATATTTCAAACCAAAGGATATTTATTACTTAGATCAATTGGCGCTAACAGAAACAGGAAAAGTGAATCGGAAGTTGAGCTATGAAATGCTGAATTTATAAGTTTGTAATTCTCAAGTAAATTGACACAAACAAGCACACAAATCCAACCAATTTAATTGTGTTTGCAGTTTTAATTCTGCTCACATAACCGTCTGGCAAACCCAAACTTTTGACCTTTTTGTAAGAAACATAGGTTGTTAAAACCATGTACAAAAAGAGCATAGCAAAATACACGAATGTTGGGTCAATATGGTTCTTTTCTAAGAAATTCACAGCGCCGCTGAACATCACAATCATGTAAATCACCACAATCACCGATAAAATAATGGTATTGTTCTTACGAATTTGGGTAAAATCGGAAACCAACAGTCCCTTTTCCTCGTTGGAGAGTAACTTCAAACCCTTTTCAGAAATGATGCGCGATATGATGAACGCTGCAATCATGATGGCAATTCCAGCGATGTGTATGTATTGATATAGCATATTAAATAAAATGTAAAGATAGTTATTTTAGGTCTGATTCATGGAATTCCATAGAATACGAAAAAGATTTTGTTGCAGTTGGAGCGAGTGACTGAATGCCTTCTTTATCGAATAAATTGCCTGAAGCATTCGTAGAGTCGGCCAACCCAGCCCAAGGTTCAATGCAGAAGAAGGGAGCCCCAGGTTTGGACCAAAATCCCCAATAATGAAAGTCGGAACTGCTCACGGTAACCAACTTTTGTCCATCTTGATGCTGCAAAGTAACGCTGTAAAAGGGAGGTTTTTTAAATACTATGGCATCATTCTTGATTAAATCGTTGTTCAAGTGGATGGTATTTCCGTTCAAAATAGGTTCTGATATTCCATTGTACAAACCAGCATCAATAAGATGTCGGCTAGCTGTAAAGTCTTGATCAAAAACAAGTTGATAATTTTCCAGGGGTTCCTGAATTGCAAATCCGGGGTGAGCACCAATGGAGAACGGCATGATTTCATTTGAAAGGTTGGTGACTTTGTAATGAACATCTAAATGATTCTCATGAAGAATATACGAAATTTCGAGCATAAAATCAAATGGATAGACTTTTCGGGTATTTTCGTCGCTTGTTAGCTTGAGGGACACTGAATTGTCGGTTAAATTGATCACTTCGAATTCAAGATTTCTGGCAAAGCCATGTTGAAACATTTGAAATGATTGACCATTATGCTGGAAGGAATCATTTTTCAAACGTCCAACAATGGGAAACAAATTTGGTGAAACTCGGTTCCAAAAATCGGTATTTACAGACCACAAATAAGAATGGTTTACAACTGAATTTTGTACCTCCAATATTTCTGCTCCTATTTTTGATATGTTGGCAAAAAAATGGTTGCTTTTTATCGAAATTTTGTTCATTTTGCGATGATTGAGAATTTTCTCAACGAAGCACAAAGATAAATTTTAAAAATGTCGAATCAATCAAAAAAACTCAAAGCGCTGGTAATAGACGACGAAATGTCGGGCAGAACAATGATTGAATTTTACATCAATGAGTATTTATCTGACACCATAGAAGAAATTGTTTCGGTAGACAGCATTAATGCTGCCATTATTCGTCTTACAAATTTTGTTCCTGACATTATTTTTTGTGATTATGAACTTCGGGGTGAAGACGGTTTGATGATTACGAAGTTGGTACCTAAGAACATACCAACGGTGGTCATTACGGCTCACTCACAATACGCCATCCAAGCCATCCGGGCGAGTGTTTTTGATTATATTCTCAAACCCATTGATGAGGGTGAATTTTTAAAGTTCCGAAATCGTTTGATTGATAAATTCCAGCAACAAATTCTTGAGCACACAACTGAAGAATTAGGTTCTGGAGAAACGTTGATCATCAAAGAAAATGGAGAAAATGTGATCATAAAAATCAGTGACATAGAATATGTGGAAGCGAGCGGTGCCTATGCTAAAATCATAACCAAAAATAAGCAATATGTATTGTCAAAAACACTGAAAACCTTAGAATCTTCATTGCCAAATGATTTTCTGAGGGCACACCGATCTTTTTTAGTTCCTAAATGGCAAATCAGTAGTTTCACGAGCACACAAGTATGTCTGAAAAACGGAAAAAACATCAGTCTCTCCAAAACTGGAAGAAAGCTGTTGTTGGAATCACTTTAATTCTATTTTTCGTTCCGTTTATATTTGGACAACAGAATTACGGACAAGAGTTTGATTTCAAAGATGGATTACCATCTGAAGTCACGCGAAAAACACTCATTGATTATGAAGGAAGTGTTTGGGTAGGGACAGATGCTGGCGTTACCGTTTTTCCGAAACATGACACACGAAAAGTTGGCATTACTAAAATGGTTGGAAATAGCCAAGTTTGGGATATTGTCGTTCACAATCAATTCATATATTTTGCAACCTATGATTCTGGATTGTTCATATTTAACTTAACAAATGGCTCATTAGCAAAGAGATACAACCAGAATATCATTCCCAAAATACGGAAATTCAAAGAAATCGATCGAAAAATATATATCGTTTCGAACGGGGGTGTTTTTGAAATTAATCATCTTTCTTTGTTGAAAATTGTGGGTGCACACCCATTTGCACGAGATAAAAATTCCTTCCCCACAGAGATTTTCAAGTGGCAAGAATCCATCTATGTATCATATTTCCGTGATGAAAAATTAATCCAGTTTAAAGACGGGCAATGGATTTTGGCGAATAATGAACTTTCTCATTTTTTAGATGCTGGAAATCAAAAATTCAAAACCATTTTTGGAACGATTGAATTTCGCAACAAACTTGTTTGCGGAACTGGTGACAGCCGTTTTTTTACACTTGATAAACAGGGCAAGTTCAAAACATATGAATTTACAAACAAAGCTGGCAGTAATTATGTGATTTGGGATATGAAGTTGAGTCAGGACCACTTGTATATGGCTGTTGGCAATACTGAAAATTTTGAAAAGGGACTGCTTTACGAATTCGATGAAGAAATGAGTAACCAAATCGTCAAGATGAATGGTGAAAATTTTTTCATGTGGTCGATTACGGTTGATCCATTTGACAGGGGTATTTGGGGAAGCACAATCAACCATGGGGTATTCTTTTATCCATATTTTGAACATCGGGTTCGGTTAGATTTTGAAACCAATCATTACACCGAAACAGTTCACTATCAATTGTCTTGGAAAAACAATTTGTTGTTATACAAACGATTTAGTGAATCTAAATGGCAAAAATTGGAGCATGTAGAAAACATAAGTAAAGTGCTTGAATTTGAGGGAAAACTCATTATTGTTTCCGAGGACGGTGTGTATTATTCGGGCTTCCCCGAAATTGGGAAACCAAAGTTAATCTTGAAAAATGCATTTGAAGATGTTTTCATACACAACAGTTATTTGTATGCTGTTAATTTTTTCGGTCCTATTTGGTCGTATCATTTGAAAAATAAGATTCAAATGAATCATTTATCGCAAAAAATTATCAATTTTCATGCTACTGCAGGTAATGAATCGTTTACCATTTTACACTCTGAAAATCAAGGTTACTTTTTGTTGTACCACGATAGTTTGTTTGCATTAAAATTGAACTTGCCAATAGCAAAACGCAACCTTAAATTTTATGTCGCCGGGAAACTCCTTTACATTCATGAGGGTGATTTCCTCATTTGTTTCGAAATTGACTTTGGCAATAACGAACTCGTTGCTCAGTCTAAAATCAAATTAAACAGTCTATTCCCAAGTACCAAAATTGACTGGATTCAGGGGAATGATTTAGGACTTTGGATGGGCAATTCTTTGATGGCAATTCAATTAGGATTTGATGGCAAGAACGGTAGTTTAACACTAGTCAAACAGTATTATTTGGGCAATTCCAAAGAGATAGCACAACCTTTCATTTCAAAAAAATACATATTGGTGAATCGAGGTGGATACATTTCTCGAACGCCATTAAATACCACAGAACAAAGAAAAATCTTAAATTTTGAGAGTTCGTTTGAATCAGAATTCAAAGACAATCCATTTAACTATCCAGTATTGGAGCAAGGTCAAAACTTTTATTTCAAAATAATTGGTAACGATTATTTGATCAATCAGTATTATTTCTATGGTGTCTACTTGGCAAATAAGCATCAAGTTGTCTCAAAGAATTATTTTACCAATGAAACTGGAGTTTGGTTGAATGGGTTAAAAACCGATATTTATCAAATCAATGTTACATTCACAAACAAAAAAATTAACATCCCATTGATTATTGAAACCCCATTATTCAGAAGATCTGAATTTTGGATTTACATGTTATTATCAGTGATGTTATTATTTCTTGTTTTCTACATGCAACAAAAAAATAGTTTCTTGTTACAACAAAAAATATTGAGTTTAGAGCTCAGCACAATTAAGTCGAACATGAACCCTCATTTTGTTTTCAATGTAATGAATTTTGTTCAGGCGATGATTGTAAAATCGGATCAAAAAAAGGCATTGAAAGCTACGAGTGAATTGGCACAATTGAATCGTTTATTCCTTGAAACGTCTGATAAGGAAACAATATCTCTAAAATCGGAATTGAACTTAGCACGCAAATACATTAACTTAGAGAAGTTGCGATTTGAAAGCGACAGAATATTCGATTTTAGTATTTCAATTGAAAAAAATTTAGATACCAACGAATGGATAGTACCCCCTTTGATTTTGCAGCCATTACTCGAAAATGCGGTCAAACACGGGGTTTTGTTGTTAGAGAATAAAACGGGTAAAATAAAAATAGTGGTATTACAAATCACACCAAATGAAATAGACATTCACATTCAGAATACTGGACAAATGAAATCATTTAAAAGAATTGGTGGAACCGGAATGGGGCAAAAGTTAGTGCAGGACAGAATTACTTTGTTCAATAGGAAATTCTATTCTGAATACAATGCTGACTTCAATACATTCTTTGAAAATGAACTTTACAGTTGTCATATCAGGCTTAAAAAATTAGCTTAATTCAATTTCTTAATTAAGTACCTAAATTCTCTTTTGTCTTTATGCTCAATTTTCTCGATCAATCCGGGAGTATGTTCATTGATTGAGAAAATCATCTGACTTCTTTTAAGCATTCTCATGCTCTTTGGTAAATGAGATATGCGGAGCAAAATATCAATTTCTGATTCTGAAAATTCTCCTTGTTCAAACTTATTAATTTTGGGAATAATGGAGTCGTAGCTATCCAAAAAATTGTAATAATCGGCAAACCTTTGATCAAAGATATTACCTCTTTTCCGAATGTAATAAATCAACCCTAAAATCAAAGTCAAAAATAAAACCAACAGCAAAAAAAAGGCAAAGCGCCATGAAATAAAGCTGCTTTCTTCTTTCAGTTGCCAAGTATTGATATCTGATTCTTCTACTCCAAATAACTTGATATATTCACGAATGTTGGTTTTTTCAATTTTACCGTCTGTGTAAACCGATATGTAATCATCATCCATCACGAACCTGAAAATAGAATCTTTATATTGAATCTTTTGAATATTAAATGGGGCGAAAAACGCGGGGCCTGATGCATTTCGATAATACTTCCTGGTTTGTTTATCGAACACGTAATCAATGGTATTTTCTGTTCCCCAAACAATAAAATTTGAAAACTGATGGTTGTACGGTTTTACACTCAGATTTTTTAAAATTTTGTTCGGTTGTTCCTCCATTTCATAACATTGTAAATCGAGTAGATTGATCACAAATTGTCTACTCGTTCTTTTATCAACCTCATTAGGATTGTGATGATCAAACGTCCCAAAAACAAAAAGTGAGTCACCACTTCTATGCGATAGAATCGGTTGAAATTCCGACAGCGGCAATCCTTTGATTAAAACGAGCTCCCATTCTTTCGATGTTTTATCAAATTTAATGAGCTTTGAGTGATTGTTCCAAAATCCATATCCTCCAAATGCAAATACTTCACCTTTATATTCAAACAGGTAACGTACAAAATTATGTCCATGAAAATGAGAATGATCTAGCCGGATAAAGGTATTTCGCTTGAAATTAAAAGAATATAAATAATGTGTTCCATCAGGATTTACCACTATTGAATCTCCAATGACCAAGAAATCTCCTTCCCCAATTGAAGAATTGGTATGCTGTGTAATTTCGGCGTTAGCCCTTGCAAGCAGTTGGGCCATTTTCAATGGATCCAGAGCGGCCTTCGCTGTTTGAGAAAAACCAAGGCAAATTGCAATGAAACAAAGAGAGTACCTCGCTATGGATAAAATGAGCTTCAATGGCTTATCGGGAATTAGCAAATTTAATCATGTTTGGGATTGTTCAAACAAATAAAGTGAAAATGTTTTCTCTTTATTCCTGATTTTTTGCAAATCTTTACATATAACAAAAACTAAGGTACTTATCCTTAAATTTGTATTTCTCATGTTAAACCAAATACCGCTCATTCTCATTAGCAATGATGATGGAATTACCGCACCAGGAATTCAGGCTCTCATTGAAGTCATGAAGGAATTGGGGGAAGTGATTGTAGTTGCACCCGATAAACCACAAAGTGCTATGGGACATGCAATTACCATCAATCATCCAATTCGACTTACAGAAGTTCATTTGTACAACGGGGTGAAAGCTTATCAATGTACTGGCACACCTGTAGATTGTGTAAAAATAGCAATTGATAAAATTTTACCTCGCAAACCAGATTTGATGGTTTCTGGAATCAACCATGGTAGCAATTCTTCTATCAACGTGATATACTCTGGAACCATGTCGGCGGCAGTTGAAGCTGCGATTGACGGAATGAAATCCATTGGATTTTCCTTGTGCGATTATGCTTGGGACGCTGATTTTGAATCTATTAAGCCTTTTATCAAGAAAATAGCACTTGAAACACTCAATAATGGCTTGCCATACGGCACCTTGTTAAATGTAAACTTCCCTGTCCCTCATGATAAAATCATTAAAGGAATCAAGGTTTGTAGACAAGCGCAAGCTAAATGGAAAGAGGATTTTGACCGCCGAAAAGACCCTTTTGGAAGGGATTATTTTTGGATGACCGGGCAGTTTGTAAACATGGATAAAGGTGAAGATACAGACCAATGGGCCTTGGATAATGGATATGTTTCTGTTGTTCCTACAATGTTCGATCTCACTGACCATCAAAGAATTGGAACAATTAATCAATGGAATTTAAATGAAACAACTTAATTTAAAACAAATGTTTATTGGCTTGGTGGTAGGACTCATCATTCCATTTTCTGCTGGCACACTCATTGCAATGTCGATGGGCATTCATGCCGATACCTTTGTAAAGAGCATCATCCATTTACGACACGTTTACAACACACCATTTCAAGTAGGAGTTGCTGCGAATATCGGACTGTTTTTCTATTTGATGAAATTCGATAAAATGATTTTTTTCAACAGGGGAATGCTCATTGCAACGATGATTCTAGCTATTTTAGCAATGGTGATAGAACTTCAATCCTTTTAAATGAAGATTTTCTTTGTAGCTGGCGAAGCCAGTGGAGATCAACACGGATCGCGCGTAATTGCTGAAATGAAACGATTGAATCCAGGCACTGAAATCGTGGCTTGGGGTGGTGATTTGATGCAAAGCGAGGGCGCAAGGTTATTGTCGCATTACAAAGATCGTGCTTACATGGGGTTGGTTGAGGTAATCAAAAATATTCGGGCAATCAAGGGATATATGAAACAAGCAAAAGCAGATATTCTGGCTGAAAATCCAGATGCTGTAGTTTTGGTTGACAATCCTGGCTTCAATTTGCCTTTGGCTCAATTTGCCAAAAAGCATGGAATTCCCGTTCACTGGTACATTGCGCCAAAAGCTTGGGCCTGGAACAAAGGCAGGGTCAAAACCATGCGTAAATGTATTGATCATTTGTATGTAA
>CAZYBT010000073.1:0-13603 GCA_964645755.1 uncultured Rhizobium sp. | reverse complement strand
CTTCCCACCAAACGTCGCGACCTTTGAGCATGCTCACAGGTTCTTTGGCATGGGTTAAAACAATCACTTTTTGAACAAAATCGCATTGCAAAAGGGCATCATCAATGACCGGCTTCAACGGAATCACTTTGTTTCCGCGGTAAGCAGCATCTTGTGTCACCACAAATTCCGCCTGTGCATCAATAATTCTATCGGTGATACTTTGGGCACTAAAACCGCCAAAAATCACACTGTGAATGGCTCCAATACGCGCGCAAGCAAGCACTGCAATGGCCAATTCAGGCACCATCCCCATGTAAATGCACACCCTATCTCCCTTTTGAACACCCTGATTGATCAAAACTTGGGAAAAGTTCATCACCTCTTGATGCAACTGAGAATAGGTGTATACCCTTGTTTCTTCTGAGGGATGATTAGGCTCGAACACAATTGCAGGCTGATTGCCCCTTTCAGGGAGATGTCGGTCCAAACAATTTTCAGTAATATTCAATTCACCATCGGCAAACCATTTGATTGTCGGTTTTTGAAAATCCCATTCTAACACTTTAGAATAAGGCTTTTGCCAGGTGAACGTCTGTGCAATTTCGTCCCAAAAAGCTTCCGGATTTTCAACGCTCCTTTGATACTGCTTATGATAATCTTCTAATGATTGTATACGATGGAATTTCATGATAATTAAAGTTTAATGTTTATTGTTTTTTGGGCTTGCTGGCGCAAAATAATTCACACGAAAGTTAAAAACTACGCTAAAAGTATCAAAAAAGTTTAAAGTTGAGGGTTTAAAGTTTAAAGATTTGGTTTATGGGCTTATTGGTTTATGGGCTTATGTTCGATTTACGTTCAAAGTTCATTGTTCATAAACCCTCATAAACCCTCATAAACCTTTATAAACCCTTATAAACCTTTATAAACCTTTATAAACCTTTATAAACCTTTATAAATCCTTTGCCCCAATTCAGGGAAACGAACCAAGGTTGTAATCCACACAAAAGCAAGGATCACACAAGGTGCTAAAATTGGTAGTCCATGAGTTAAATGAGTGGCAATTGCGCCTCCCATGTAAGCGGTAAGCAATCCAAAACCAAGCAATCCAGTTCTAGGGATTAAAAATAAAATCACAGAGAGAATTTCAACAATTGCAATTTTCTTCAATGTTGCAACTTCAATTCCCATTTGCAATGTTTGTGCTGCTTCTTTAGAACCTTCAACGGTCATAAATTTAAAAGCGCCACTTCCAAGAAAAACAAGACCTACCAACCCGGTAAGTGTCCATTTGATTAAGTTTTTAGTATTCATTTTATAGTGTTTAAAGTTTAAAGTTTAGTGTTTAAAGTTTTGGTTTATGGGCTTATTGGTTTATGGGCTTATGTTCGATTTACGTTCAAAGTTCATTGTTTACAAACCTTTATAAACCTCATAAACCTTTATAAACCCTCATAAACCTTTATAAACCCTCATAAACCTTTATAAACCTTTATAAACCTTTATAAATCATCTCCCCGATTTTCGCAATCACCAATTCTGTTTCTTCGGGGGTTAATTTCGAGTTATTTACGAAGATAGTTAAAATTACCAATCCTTTCGGTGTTTTAATAAATCCAACGTCGTTGATGGCAACATTGCCCTCATCGTTGTAATAGGTGCCAGTTTTATGTGCCACTTCCACAGATGTAGGCAAAAGTCCTCTGATCCTCTTCGGTCCAGTAGGTGTCGTTTTCATCAGTCCATACAAGTATTTCGAATGCTCCGACATTGTTAACATCCCATAATAAAATTCAAAAAGCATTTTATTCATGGCCAATGGACTAGATGAATTCTTTCCAAGAGTGGTCGACGTCATTTTTTTGTACGAACTTCTCACATGCATGTTGCTGTATCCCAAGGCTTTGATAAAATCTTCTACCTTTTCAACACCGCCCACCGCTTCAATAATTTTATCGGTGGTAATATTGTCGCTCAACCCAACTGATGCGTCAATTGCCTCCTTCAATGTGATGGTGAAGGGATGTTCTTTTCCGTTCACGGTTGGACTATGGGTGTCCCAATTCAGGTCATTGCTATCGATTTGAATCGGCATATCCAGGCTCAATATCCCCCGTTCTACTTGCATCATCGCGAACACGGCAATTGGAAATTTCGCAACACTCATCATCACAAAAGAATCATTTCCATTGAAGCTATAGGAGAACGGTTTCAGTTCCCCTTGCTTCGGATTTTGAGCATAGGCCAATGAATCGTTGTAGGGAATAAATTCGAGTGCCACCCCAATTTTCGCGGGTTGTTTCATCAAATAAATGGCCAACGAATCTACAAAAGCAGGCAATTTCGGTTTGTGTTTGCTGTTAACTTTCTGCTTGCTGTGTTTTGCTTTTTGGGCCTGAGCAACTTGAATATTGAACGAAAAAAATGCAACCAAAATGATTGCATTGAAGGTTATTTTCTTGAGGGACATTTGATTCACAGTGAATTATTTACGCTCTTTAAGCACCATATCGATGGTAATTGCAGCTGTCAACACGGCCATTTTTTGGCTAGCGCTGTTGTTATATGCAGGAATCAAGTCAACAATGTATTTATCGGCAGTTGTGAACACTTCTTTCATCACGCCATTCCATTTTTTAGAGATGCTACCAATTTCGGTTCCAGTTGTGTCGGTGATGCTAAAGTTCCAAGCTTTCCAGTCCCCCACAATACGCGCAATTTCCTGTCCATCTGCTGTTTCAATGATAAACGTGGCTTTTAGGAAAGCAAATTTCTGTCTGATTTTGCCCACCAATTGTCCTGAATGATCGAGGATGTTAATTTTCGTCATCCAGAAAGTCCATCCCCTTGTAATTGAAGCTTCAACTGCACCATTTGCATTCACGATATCGAACTTGAAAGGAAGCATGGCTTTGTTGAGGAGGAGACGAAGAATTTTGGCCCCTGCCGACAATTTTTGTTCCACTTGACCGAGTTGTTCTCCATTTTCATTGTAGATTTTATAGGCATTGGCAAACTTAAAGAAGTTCACTTTCTCATCGATCAGATAAGTATTTGCTTGAAAGAAATTAGAAATCATTTTCAAGTATAACGATTGAAATTGTGATTTCCCAGCGGGTGAAAATAAATTTGAGTGAACTTTTTGGAGGCACAAAACAAGCATCATTTTCAGGAAAACCAAACGTAGAAAACCCCATAAGTCCGAAAAAGTGTAAAATTTTACATTTTTTCGAACCTAAAAGTGTAAAGTTTCACACTTTTCCTAAGTTAAGTTGGAAATTATCCTTATTTTTGAATCACTATGGAACGCGACGCTTATGTATTTTTGAAAAAATGGAAATCGAAAACCAACCGAAAACCTTTGATCATTCAAGGCGCTAGACAAGTAGGAAAAACCTGGTTAATGAAGGAATTTGGGAAAAATGAATATGCAGAAACTGCCTATTTTAATTTTGAGTCGACACATGAATTGCGGCTGGTGTTTCAATCGGGGTTTGACATTCCAAATATGATGAGCGCTCTTGAAATCATCCTTGGAAGAAAAATTCATGCTCATCACACCTTGATCATATTTGATGAAATCCAAGTTTGTCCTGAAGCCATTACTTCATTGAAATATTTTCATGAAAACGCACCAGAGTATCACATTTTTGCCGCAGGTTCATTATTGGGAGTTGCCATTCATCAGGGTGTTTCTTTCCCTGTAGGGAAAGTAGATTTCTTCACACTCAATCCACTCACATTCAATGAGTTTCTAAAAGCAACAAACAATGAATCCATTGTAGAAGCAATGGAGTCCGCGAATTTTCAATTATTGGAACCATTTCATGAAACCCTCATTGAACACTTAAAGAAATACATGTTTATTGGAGGGATGCCGGCTGCGGTTTTGGAATATATTCAGAATGCAGATTTCACAGAGATACGAGAAATTCAATACCAAATCATCCAAGCCTATGAAAATGATTTTTCCAAGCATGCACCCATTGCACAATTACCCAGAATTAGGTTGGTTTGGAATTCAATTGTTGGACAATTGGCAAAAGAAAACTCAAAGTTCATTTACAGCGTTTTAAGAACTGGCGCCAGAGCCAAAGAATTCGAATTGGCCATTCAATGGCTCATGGATGCTGGTCTCATTCACAAAGTGACACGAATAAAAAAAGCGGGAATGCCTATTTCCGCATATGCCGATTGGTCTGATTTCAAAATATTCCTGAGCGATATCGGATTATTGGGAGCCATGGCCCAAATCTCTGCTAAAACAATTCTTGGAGGACACCAAATTTTCGAAGAATTCAAAGGTATCATGAGTGAACAATATATCTGCCAGTCAATTGTTTCACACAAAATTCTGCCTTATTATTGGTCACCTGATGGAGGGACATCGGAGGTAGATTTTGTTATCCAAATGAACGAGCAAATCGTGCCCATTGAGGTAAAATCATCTGAAAATTTAAAATCCAGAAGCTTAAAGGTTTATTACGACAAATACCAACCAGAAATATGTATCAGAACTTCTTTGGCAAAATCTGTAAAACAAGATTGGATGCAGAACATTCCATTACCATTTTTCCCAAGTTGGATAAGACATTCTCGAGAGAATTGAATCTACTCATCCAATTGATGACGCATAATGCTGTGTTTCTCTGTTATTTCGCAAACGACTTCAGCAGCGATTGAAGGACTTCAATTTGGGTGCGATAATCTTGAATCATGCGTTCATAGAGTTCTCTTTCCTTCTCGGGAAGTCCGTTGTTGTGAAGGATGGTGGCAGCTTGTCCGCCTTGTTGTTGGAAATTCTGCTGCACATAACTTTCAGACTCACCAATTAAAGTTGTAACAGGGACTTGAAAAACGGCACTTAATTCACGAAATCTTTTGAGGGACGCATTTTCGGGATGCTTCTCGATGTTGCTGTATTGTTGTTGGGTAATTTCCAATTTATCGGCAACATACTTCTGACTCAGCCCGGTACTTTCTCTAACAATTCGAATGATAGAGGGCACTGCGGAATAAACCTCTGACTCATTCATATCGATCAGCGGTTTAGCCACTTGCGATTTATTTTTGATTTCTTCACTCATTTGGATAAAAAATTAAGGGTATAAAAACAAAGATAAAGCATAATCACGAGTACCAATAATATTTGTAAAAATAAATTTCATTAACCAAAATAAAAGAAGGTTTCACAAACAGGCAAAGAATAAATACAGAACTAAATCGACAGCCCCAATTCCACGAACGATTCATTATCAACAACTTAAAATCCATCAAAATCGCAATCTTACCAATTTTGGTAATGCACAAATTAAAATTGTTTGAATTAAAGATATCAATTCATTTACTTTGCGTTAGATAAAAAATTTTACAAGTAAAATTGCGTTTTTATACGACTCTATCAATGCAATTAACATAGGAACCAAAAATGAAAAACAACACTTGGCTTATTCTCATAATCGGAATTGTTTTAGGAGTAATTTTAATGTATGTCGTTAAAATGAATTCAAAAACCAAAGAAGAAAAAGAGCTCGAAACTTACTTAGAGTTAGTTAAACAAATTCAAAATCAAAAAAGCGATATACAATATTTTGAAGTAAAAGGAAAAAAAGGGTTGGTGCTCATACACACCGAGTTATCGAAAGACTCCGCAAAAATTCTATTGGGCAAACCAACAAAGACTGAAATGGATAACTATTTAGGTAATGTTAGTGAGTCTTGGAATTACGATTTAAACCATGATGAGAATACAGATTTAACGCTTAACTTCAGAAATGGAGTTCTTTACGATTACACTGAATACTAACCCCCTACTTCGAAATTTCCCAGTTGCCTTTGGCGAAACTCTATTCACGGGAATTATCTCAATTAACCAAACTTAAACATATACAAAACATGAAACGAGCAATCACAATTTTTACAATTTTGATATTCAGCAATACATTATTTTCCCAAACTGAACCACCGAGAAATGTTATTACAAATCAAAATGTCATTGATAAAAATTCAATCTATCAATTGTACCCAACTTCTAATATTTATACATTTTTAAAATTAGATACAAGAAATGGGAGAATTTGGCAAGTACATTTTAGCGTAAAAAATGAAGAAAACAAAGGAGAATTAGTTGTGAATGATTTAGAGTTGGTAACCAAAGAACAAGAGTCAGTTGGTAGATTTACCCTCTACCCAACAACAAATATGTACAATTTTCTATTGTTAGATAAAATAGATGGTTCCGTTGTTCAAGTACAATGGTCTTACGATAAAAATACTCGTGGCTTGATTTCATTCATCAAACCCATAACGGATTAACCCCCTACTTCGAAATTTCCCAGTTGCCTTTGGCGAATTTGTATTTCAATTTTACGTTGCGCGTTTTGTTGTTCGCTGGATCAACAACCACCGCGCTCAATTCGTAAAAACAATTGTTCAAGTGCTTCACGCTGATCGATTTGCACTCTACGGGAGGATTGAATTTCGAGTATCTGTCCCTCTCAAAGTCTTCTAAATCCTTCTCCAACCCCGAACAATCTGCCGCTACCTTTTCTGGAATGCCCACCTTCTTCACATATCCAGCTTTCGCAATTTCAAATTCTGGCTCCCCCGACAACCCCGGTATGCACTTACCTGTAAAAGTATTCTTGTTGATAATCAACGTGTAAACCGGATTCGATAACTTCTTTGGCAATTCAACCATGTTACAAACAAGTTTGTATGCCTGTCCATCGTGCGACAACTTATAGGTTCCCTTGAAACGAATCACATTCTCTGCATTGTCAGCCGGTGCCGATTCTGTCTCTGTTTCCTCTTCAACCATTGTCTCTTCAGCCGTACCTGCCGGAGTTTGAGTCATTGTAACATTGTTGTTGGTTACGGATACCACAAACTTGAAATTCATGGATGGAACATTCACCCCATTCAACTTATATGCCGCCTGCGTCCCCTTATAAATACCCGCAAACTTTGTACTCAATGGAAGGTTCGAAAATGAAAATGATGCAAGAATCATCACCGCTACAAACGATACGCCTAAAAATCTCCTCATAATACGAAGATAGTAAAAAGTTTATAAGGGTTTATAAAGGTTTATGATGTAAACTTTCAACTAACAATAAACTTTAAACTAAATGATAAACTTTGAACTAAAACTCTAAACGGTAAACTTTCAACTTTAAATTCACGACAGTGCTGTTGGGACTTTCAACCTCACCCCTTCACACAATTGGCCAACGTTCTCATAATGACCTATTTCCATCGCGGTGAAGCGGATTCCAAACCTCTTCTCTAAAGCAAATATCAATTCAATGTGCAACAACGAATCCCACTCTGGAATGTCGCGGGCGCTCGTTTCATCCGTCACCACCACGTCGGGCTGCTCCAAAATCTCCACCAAATTGGCCTTCACTATTTCAAAAATCTCAGAATATGTCATGCTCAAATTCTCGCTTTAACTGATCCAAATATTGCTCAATTATTTCACTTTTTACGTATTTTGTTGAAAACGATATCAACAATTCTGTACGCTTTTCATACGAAATCACAATCAAAGTAAACGGTGTTAATGGCTGATAAGGTGGAATTGCAAACATTTCCTTCGCCTCAAATTCTGCCGTGCCAAAGTCCCTCAAATTTACCTTCCCTAAAAATGAAAACAATCCAGATACCGCAAATTTTCTGGAAATATTTTGGAGGGACAAAAGAGCGAAAGCCCATAATTTGCCCATGAACTTACCCCCAAACGACACTCCCCAAATTTTCACGTTGTTGATGTTGATCTCCTGATTCTCCTTCAGCGAAAACAAATATTCACCCGCTATATCCTTGTCAGTCATTCCTTTGTGGGTATACACAAAAATGGGCAAGGTCAAATTTGAATCGCCAACTACACCTCTACGATGCCTGCGAATATCAACCGGTATCATCCATTTTGATTGTGAATCTTTAGATAAACTTGCAAAAAATTGGCACAACCGGGGCACCAAATTTGGAAATTCCGCATTCACAGACATTCGGCGAAATGAAAATTGACCCTTACTCGGATTGGTGTATTTTTCGATTCCGTGATACTTAAATTTGAAGTCAAATGGTGTTTGATGCACTTCCAATGGCTCAATAAACGCCAATTCTGTCTCAAAAAAATTCAGTATTTCGAGGGATGTTTGATTGAGTGCTTTAAACGTGTTTCGAACAAACATCAAGGCCCCTTTACCATCCATCACCCCGTGAAAAATTTGAAAAACAAAGAATTGTCCCCCATTAAAAGAATGAATTTCAACCGTATGATTTTCCAAAGGCATGGATTTCTGTAGCACCGAATGGTCTAGAATCGATGTTGAATCTACGGTATCGCTATGTTCGAAAACAGTGGGCGTTTTTAAAGTATCGACCCAATATTTGCCCTGTTTACAGGATCTCGATAATGGTTGATTGGCCGATGAGACATCCAAAGCCTTCCGCAATTGATCAATGGAAATTCGCCCATCACCCGATATAACAAATTGAATATTAAACTGATGGAAGTTTTCTTGAAAGCGAATGTACAACCATTCATTGTCTGATATAACACGTTTGAATCCCATTAAATTTGGTTGCCAAAAATTTTATTTTCAAACCACGGTTTCATTTTTTTGAGGGAAACCGACAGCGAATGTGAGATAAACAATGCCGCAAAAACATCAATTGAATAATGCATATGTCCCAACAAAACCACCACCAACGTCAAGGCCGTATAGGCAATGGCCACCTTTTTCCAAATTGGGTTGATTGTGAGCATGGCGAACAAAAAAGGTCCTCCAACATGCCCAGAGAAAAACATGTCTGCTTCAAATGCATACACTTCAAGTTCTTTAGGAATGATGGCCAAATTTGTAGGCGGACCAACATGCGTGAGCGTGATAAACACAGCGCGTACCGATATAAATAGCGCATAAGACCAAAGCAAAAAAGAGAGTTGTTCTGGATGCCATAAGTGATAGAAAAACAATCCAATCACCCAAAAGAATGCAATCCAAAAGAAGATAAAATTCACATCTGTTACGGGCAACAAATCCAAAAACAAATCGGTTACTTGATTGCTTTGCACCCGATCGGCATAAGACGACAATAAATGATTCAGGCCGAACGACAAAAACAATGTGAACAAACTCAAAACGGCGAAAAGTCGACGCTTGGGGGTCGGAACATAATCATGCCAACGTTGCTTGAGTTGTTGAAAATCCAAGTTTAAAAAGTGCATCATTTCACAGTTTCTGCCAAAAATACGGAAACTTACAATCAACGCCACCAAACGCAATCATTTATATTTTTTGCGCATTTCCGTAAAGGAAAAAATAAAATTATGGGATTCCCGTAATTCTAAATTATCTGCAATCAGAATCATTATATTCGTTTTTTCAGAATGAATATGAGCATCAACGGTAAAATAGTGATTACGGGGGCATCTGGTTTTTTGGGAGGGCGGGTAGCAGCATATTTCGCTGAAAATCATCCTGATGCCATCATTGTTGCAACTTCCAGAAGCCAATTAAAAAGGCAACATTTGGAAACCAAAGGTTGTGAATATGTAACCGGAGATTTGACTGATCTTAAATTTTGCAAAGAACTCACAACAAATGCAAAAATGGTGGTGCACTGCGCGGCTTTGTCGTCTCCATACGGGCAATACGTATCCTTCCATCAATCAAATGTACTTGCCACTCACTGTTTGGTGGAAGCGTCTAAATCGAACAATGTTGAAAGGTTCATTTACATCGGCACGCCAAGTATTTACGTCAATTTCAACGACAGATGGAATGTCAAGGAATCTGATCCATTGCCAACGAAAATTGTCAATCACTATGCGCACACTAAATTAAAAGCAGAAAAGTTTGTCCTACAGCAAAACCAAGACAACTTTACCACCATCGCTTTAAGGCCACGTGCCATTATTGGAGCCGAGGATACTGTAATTTTTCCAAGGGTTTTTGAAGCCTACAAGAAAGGAAAATTGAAGATTGTTGGCTCAGGTAAAAATATGTGCGATTTAACCTGTGCAAGAAATGTGATTGAAGCAATAGTTTGTGCCATGAATGCACCAAAATCTAGTTGCGGTGAAGCTTATAACATTACAGATGGGAAGGCTGTTGACTTCTGGTCTACTTTAAATTATGCACTCACCTCGTTGAATTACAATGCGGTAACAAAAAAAGTTTCAAAACATATTGCCATTCGTGTAGCGTCTATTGTGGAGGGATATTATAGGATTTTTCATCCCTCAAAAGAACCCGCAATGACAAAATACGGAATTGCCATACTGGCCGATAACTTTACTTTAAACATCGACAAAGCCAAAGAAAAATTGGGATATCAACCCATTCAAACCACCCAAGAAGGGATAGATGAATTTATTTCTTGGTACAAAACGAAAACCCTATGAACATTCAATTTTTCGCCTCCGGATATTGTTATTCCAATCAAAAAATTGTGAATCCGACAAAAAAAAGTGAACACATCAAATTTTATGCGGTTTGGGCGCTGCTGGATATACCTAACTTAGGATATGTGATGTTTGATTGCGGTTACAGCAACCATTTCATAAACGAAACCAGGAAATTCCCCGATAGACTGTACCGTTGGGCAACACCCGTTTTCTTGGAGGAAACAGAAACGGCGCTTTCTCAGTTAAAATCCCTCAACATCCAACCCACTGATATTCAGTATGTCATCATATCCCATTTCCATGGCGACCATATTGCCGGGCTAAAAGACTTTCCAAATGCAAAGTTTATTTGTACCGAATCTGCCTTGCACGAAGTTCAAGAAAAAGATGGATTTTCTGCGGTTAGAAAAGGAATTATCAAAGGACTTTTGCCCAATGATTTCTATGCTCGAGTGTCGATTCTTGAGCATTTTTGCGACGAAAGTTATACCGATAAATTTGGCCTTAAGCATTTTCAAATATTCAATCAACAAAATTTTGAACTTGTTCTTTTGGAGGGACATGCGCGAGGGCAAATTGGATTCATCTTTGAACACGAACAACAAAAACTGTTTTTTGCAACTGATGCAGCCTGGGACTACGACACTTACAAACAGGGAATTTACCCTATGAAAGTGGTCAAAATTTTCATCGATTCATGGAATCAATTGATTGAAACCCAGAAAAAACTGCGCAAATATGAAGAAGCAAATCCCGATGTAACTTTAATGTTCACCCACTGTCCTAAAACATTAAACCACATTCAAAACCGTGTTTAAATTAAAAATCATCTTCTATTATATTCAATTTTGGATGCTCCCAAAATTTAAATCGAGAATTGATTTACACGAGTGGCAAGAGAATAAACTGCGTGTTTTCTTTAATCGAACACTCATAAATTCAAGATTTTATAAGGATTTTTTCAAAGATGGACAATTGGATTTAAGGAATGTTCCCATCATTGAAAAAACAGAATTTATGGAACAATTCAATCACATCAATACAGTTGGAATAGACCGCGATGAAGCCATGACTTTGGCCATAGAATCTGAAAAAAGCAGAAATTTTAAATCTGAAATCAATGGAATCACGGTTGGATTGTCTACTGGAACATCTGGCAAACGGGGAATTTTCTTGGTGTCGGAGAGCGAGAGAGCGCAATGGGTAGGCATTGTAATGAACCGAATATTAAAACCTAAGTTGTTCCAAAAACAAAAAATTGCCTTTTTCTTGAGGGCAAATTCAAATTTGTACACCTCGGTGCAGTCGAACCTGTTTGAATTTCAATATTTTGACATATTTCGTCCAACTGAAGCACTCATCCAAGAAGTAAATGCTTATCAACCCGATATTCTGGCTGCTCAACCTTCAATTTTGTTGGAAATAGCAAGAGCACAACATTTCAATGTGATTCAGTTGGAAATCAATCAAATCATTTCTTTTGCAGAGGTTCTGCATGATCATGACGCATATTTTATCGAAAAATCGCTAAAGGCGCAAATTCAAGAAATCTATCAATGTACAGAAGGTTTGTTAGGGTTTACTTGTAAAGAAGGAACCATGCATCTGAACGAAGATGTGATTCACGTTGAACAAGAATGGATTGACGATAACAAATTCCATCCGATCATCACAGATTTTACTCGGAAAAGTCAACCCGTTGTAAGGTACAGAATGAATGATATTTTACAAATCAAACAAACACCTTGTGCTTGTGGATCAACGTTTATGGCCATCGAAAAAATAATCGGCCGAGACGATGATGTGTTGATCATTGAAAACGTTTCAATTTTCCCTGATGTAATTTCTAGAAAAATTGCTTTAGCCACAAATGAATTCTTCAATTATGAAATCGTGCAAATAGGAAACTTTGAGTTGAACATCCACATAGATTGTAGCGAAAGTGATTTCGACTCAACCAATATTAAAATAACGCAGATTTTGAAGGACATTTTTGCCATAAATGGCATTAAAAGTGAAGTAAAATTAAATACAACAAGAAAATCAATCACCTTAAACGGGAATAAACGGAGAAAAATAAGGAGACAAATCGATGAAAATTAAGATATCTGGAATTGAAAAATATTTACCTAAGAACAGAATTAGCTCTGAGGAAATGGATGTGCGTTGTAATGGCAGAATCGGAAGAATTGAAAAGAACACTGGTGTAAAATTCAGGCATCATGTGAGTGACGGTGAAACAGTCTCAGAAATGGGAGCCATTTCACTGAAAGGGGCATTAAAAAGGGCCAATTTAGAACCCAAAGACATTGATTTACTCATTTTTTGCGGTGCAGCATACGAATTCCCCGTTCCACATACCAGTGTGGTCATCAAATCTAAAATCACCAATGACGAAGTAAATTTCAACTGTATCGATATTGATTCAACATGTTTGAGTTTTATCAGCGCGATGGAAGTGGCTCATTTGTATCTAGAAACTGGAAAACACAAACGTATCGCTATAGTTTGCGCAGAAATCGCATCAAAGGCATTAAGTCCAAAGGAGGAAAAGGAATTTGGATTATTTGGGGACGGCGCTGTTTCGATGATCATAGAAGCAACTGACAACGAGGGTTATACCCCATTATACAGCGATTTTACAAATTTCCCATCGGGTGCATTTTATGCACATGTACCCATTGGTGGTCTACATAACCGAGGGATTCACTCATCACCCACAGATGAAGGTTACAACTTTCGGATGGAGGGAAAAAATTTAATACGATTAACCCAGAAGCACATCGATAAATTCATCGATAAGATGGTGGGTCAAATTGGATATAAAGTCAAGGACTTTGATTATTACATCACACATCAAACGAGCCGTTGGGGGAATGAATTTTTCATACGTCATTTTGATGTGGTTGCAGAAAATGCAATTGAAACACTGTCGGAATACGGAAACTGCATTTCGGCATCAATTCCATTGGGTTTAGAGCGATTGATAAACAGTGGCAAGGAGTTAAGGGGCAAAAAGATCATGTTTTTAGGCACAGGAGCTGGCTTAACATTGGGGTGTATGGTGATTGAGTTTTGAGGAAAAGGTTAAAAGATTATAGGGGTATTAAGCAAAAAAAAAGCCTCACGAGTGAGGCTTTTTGGTTTAAAAAGGTGGCGACGACATACTTTCCCAGGTTTTACCCAAGTATCATCTGCGCT
>CAZYBT010000072.1:0-13774 GCA_964645755.1 uncultured Rhizobium sp. | reverse complement strand
TGAATCCTGCGCTCTAACCACCTGAGCTACCTCGCCAAAGAGGGTGCAAAAATAAATAAATGTTGTGATTTTTCCAAATATTTATTGAAATCAGTCTACTGAAACAAGGGTTATTTTGCCAAAACTCGTTCAATAGAATCGAAAACCGTTTGATGATCAATGTCTTCCATGCACGAAATTCCTGTTTTGCACTGACCCAAATAAAAGCATTGACAAGGTTTTGGCGGTTGAACAATTTCACCCTTGTTGAATAAATCAAATTCGTGCGGATTGAAAATATTGTTCATGAGCACAATTTTCTTGCCTAAACCCAGAGTTAAATGCATTCCCATAGTTACTTGCGTCACTACCAAATCACATTGGTCTATAAGATGAATAAACTTATTCAACGGAAAATGACCAAGATATTCAGCACCACTTTTTTGTTGAATTTCGAGGTTTCTATCGTGTTCTTGGGCCCCGCCTAATAATAACGGATGGTATCCAGCATTTTGAATCAGTTGAATCAGCTCAACCCATTTTTCAATACTCCAGAGTCTGGTTGTCCATCGATCACCGCACCCAGTGTTCAAACCGATTATTTTTTTGCTGTGATCTAAATTCCACGTAAATCCTTTGTCGGCATGGTTGTCAAGCAAGTAGGGTTCTCCATGATATTCCATGCCACACAATTCGAAAATTTCTGTACAATAATTTTTGGTATTGGCTTGGCTCACATCATCGAATAGTCCAGTCTGGAATTTATGATTTGCAAGTTCGTTGACAGGTTGAGAAGCTCCGTCCCTCAAAATGTAGCCATATTTTTCTTTCGCAGACACCATTTTTAACAACCCACTAGCTTCTTTTTCTTTGTCGAGGTTGATGGCAATGTCCCAATCCGTATTTTGAACATATAAAACTGCCTCAATGCTCAGTTTGTAGATTTCATGAATTTCATTTTTTGGCAAAATGTCAGGAAACAAAGTGATCCATGTAAATTTGGCAGATGGAAAAAGTTTTTTGTATCGCGTAATCAGGGGAGTTGTTCGAATAACATCACCCATGGCACCAAGTTTGATAATTAAAATTCGCTTTTCAATTTGGGTGTATTCTGGGCAATTTTCACAGTGAAAGCCTTGTTTTTTATGGGGTTTGCAAGGAACATGTCCCAAAAAGTGAAGGCAATCGGATTTGTACATCATACCGCGAAAATAGTTTTTTTCATAAAAATAGTCACTATCAGTAACTTTTTAGGCATATTTTTTGTCTATATTAGTAGAGAAATTGAACACGTTGAAGTCGATCGTACAAAAAATAGCCATTATTTTTCTTGTTTTTGCGGCAAATTACGCGAATGCATCGCATTTGGTGGGCGGATTTTTGACTTACCGATGGTTAGGAACGAATGGTTCAATCACTCAATATCGCGTAAATCTATACGCATATCGCGATTGTTCGAAAGACGGAACAACCGACGAGAGACCGTTCGAAGATAAAATTACACTCTGTGTTTACAATCAAGACAAATCGATTTATACGAGCTATTCTGTAAAAATTTTAAGTCGTAAAAAAGTTGACCCAGTTGGCAACACCAATTGCCCAGAAGTTGCAAATGCCTGCTTGGAACAAGGAATTTATGAAACAATTATCTCTCTTCCCGTAACCACTCAGGGGTATTATTTGAAATGGGAAAGATGTTGTAGGAATACGCAGAACAATCTGCAAGATCAGGGTGGAAGTGCCTATCAGGGTCAAACATATTTTGGGTTTATTCCGTCGACAAAAATTCAAAATAGCTCTCCATATTTCCAAGATATTCCAGTTCCATTTATTTGTAAAAACGATACAACAACAATCAGAAACAGAGCCATAGATCCTGATGGAGATTCATTGTCTTATAAATTGGTTACACCGTGGCAAGGTGCCTCGATGACGAATCCAACCGTTGACATATGTTACACAACAATGTACAATCCTCAAAATGTTGACTACAATCCAGGGTACTCGGCAAGTAAACCTTTTGGAAATTCAGGAATTGCGTCTGTTGACGCATTTAATGGATTGACCACTTATTTGTCGAAAGTTGCGGGCAGGTTCGCCGTTGCAATTGAAGTAACAGAATGGAGAGCAGGAGTGGCAATTTCCTCTGTTCGTTTAGATTTACAAATTTTGGTTATCAATTGTAGTCCGAACAACAAACCAATCATGCAATATCAAAAAGGAACTCGATTTTGGACAGTTGAAGCGGGAGAGTCTTTTTGTTATGATGTATCGGCAGTGGATTCAAAAGATACCGGACAGATTATTACCTTACAAGCTTATTCTGATATTATTTCTGGAACTAACGGATATGCATTTACGAAGGCTACACTAACGCCTGCAAAAAATGCAGGTAAGAAGAAAGTTACCAGTAAGTTTTGCTGGAAGCCCGATTGCAATATCCCTACAAAAGATACATTCCGTGTAACATTTGAGGCCTTCGACAATGGATGTCCCTCAAAATTCATCAATGAAAATGTGATGATCAAGGTGAAGCCTTTTGTAGCTACCGAAAAAATCACTGGGCCAATATCGGCCTGTCAAAATCAAAAAGGTGTGGTTTACACAATGACAAACCACGATACTGGGCATCGGTATTCTTGGTCTGTCACTGGTGGATTGATTGTTGGGGTGAATACAGGAAAATCCATCACTGTAAATTGGGGCAATTCGACTCAAGGAATCGTAAAACTTGCAGTTTCGAGTCGATGGGGTTGTCCAAGTGTGCCAATTGAATACCCTGTGACTCTTACTCTAGCACCTTCAAAACCCAATATTTCGGGTAAAGATACAATTTGTTTTGAGACTTTAGAAACTTATGAAATTGTTGGTGTAACAGGAGAGAAGTATACTTGGGGAATCAACGGCGGATTCAATAATGGTTTAGTTGCGGGAAGTTTCGAGAAATTAAAAGTTTTTTGGAATACTTCAAACCAGGGGTTTGTAAGTGTTTTCGCTGAAAATGCTGCCGGTTGTAAAAGTCCAATCGATACATTACACATTGTCAAAGCCCCGAATCAAAAACCGAAATTAGATGGGCCAATTTCTGTTTGTCCTAACAACAAGAACATTGAGTACACTGTGTCCAACCTTGGCTGGAAAGCAAAATACAGTTGGAATATTTTTGGTGGTTCCAAGATTGTTGTAAAAAATGATTCACAAGCGTTGGCAGATTGGGGAGCCCTTGGGAATGGAGCGGTTCAAGTGACCATGACAGATCGATTTGGCTGCATTGACACTACATTCTTGCAAATCCGCAAAACACATGCCTTAATCGGTCAAAAACCAATTGGGGATTCAAGTCTTTGCGAATTGACAAATAATGTGAAATATCGGGTTAAAAAGGTAAGTGGAGAAGACTACACATGGACAATTTTCGGTGGTTCAATCACCTCGATGAATACAATTCCAGATGTTGTTGCAAATTGGGGTGCAACAGGCCTTGGATGGATTGGCGTACAATCGAGAGCATATGACTCCATATCAAACCTCCCTTGTTTAAGCCCTGTTCATAAGATAAATGTAGTCAAACATCCCATTCCATCTACCAATTTATTCCCACTCGCTGTTCAACCGGAAATCTGTCAAAATAAACAATGGGTAAATTTATTCAATTGGATTATTGACAATGGTGATTCAATTGAGTTTATTACCTCAGGAATAAATTTCAAAAAATTATCGAAGGATATAGGTGGCGGACAGGTGCAAAAAACTATTCAATTAGACATTGATATATTCGGAACTTTTAATTTTAAAGCGAGACAAATTTCAAAATGGGGATGTATTGGACCCTGGTATTCGACCACTTTAACTATCAATCCAAAACCATTGTTTACCCCAATGTTGGGTGACAGCGTTGTGTGTTTCCCTAATTTGAATGGATATGTTTACAGCATTACTGGGGTTTTGACTTCGAAATACTCTTGGCAGTTAACAGGAGGTAAGTTTTCTACCAATCCTGGTTCAACAGGAATGGGAATTATTGATTGGGATTCAATGGCACCTATCAAAAAGGTCTCAGTTGTAGAAGTTTCAGATAAAGGTTGCCTGGGTGACACTATTTCTAAACTTATTTTTTATGACAATCCAAAGATTATCAGTAAATGGGTAACAGTTTCTCCGCCACCTTTGAAGGATGCTCAAACAGTGATACAATATCAATTGATTCAAGCACCGAGAAATCAGCGAAATTTAATTGTACAGAGAAGGAAATATGGCTTCGATGAATTTTGGGACATTGGCACTGCAGTATATTCTGATACATTGTACAACGACAATGGTGTATTGGCGGATGAATTCGCATATGACTATAGATTTGTAACATTAAATGAATGTGGAGATTCTGTATACTCTAATATCAATACGAGTGTGCTGTTAACTGGCGAAAAAACTGGACCCCTTAGCATGGCGTTTACATTCTCTCCATATTTAGGATGGAACAACGGCGTATCGAAATATGAATTGTATCGACAATTAGAAGATAAGTCTGGTTATGTTTTATACAATACTTATTCTCAACCAGAAACAGACAGTTTTAGCAATGGGATGGACCATTATGGTCAGCGATATAGGATCAAAGCATATGAATTAAATGGAGATAGGGTTTCATGGAGCAATGATATTATTCTTTATTACGATCCAATTATTTTCATTCCTAACGCATTTACACCAGATGCGAATGGTAGAAATGAAGTATTTAAGCCAGAATGTTCCGGTGGCAAGGATTATAAACTCACAATTTTTAATCGTTGGGGTGAAAAAGTTTTCGAAACTAACAATGTTAGTCAAGGGTGGGATGGAACTTACGCTTCAAAAATTGCACCTGATGGGGTATATGTGTATCATGTAGAATTTAAAAATTACAAAGATAAAATATACCAATTCAACGGAACTTTACATTTGTTACGATAAATTAGTGTATTATTGAAATAATATTTAAAACAGATATATATGTCTAGTCCATTATTTTCCGAAAAAGTATTTGACAGTGCAAGAAGCACGTCTTATGAAGGATCAATGACCTTACAAGGGACCATTAACAAATCAATTTTATTGTTTGCTACTTTGCTTGTGCCTGCTTTATGGGTTTGGAACAAGTTTTCAGGGGTTGCTTCAATGGAAGCGATTGACAGAATGAGTTATGCAATTAACAATGGTGTTCAAGGATACATGATTGGAGGGCTGATTATTGGGTTCGTTTCGATTTTAATCATGATGTTCAAAAAATCATGGTCACCATACTTGGCTCCAATTTATGCCGCTGCAGAAGGTGTATTATTGGGTTCAATTTCGATGTTTTTTGAATTGATGTACCCAGGAATAGTGATTCAAGCAGTGGGTATTACCCTGCTTATTTTTGCTATCATGTTGTTGGCATATAGAAGTGGTTTGTTGAGAGCAACACCAATGTTTACGAAAATTATTGTATTTGCAACAATGGGTGTTGGTGTATTTTATTTGATTATGATGGTGATGAACCTTTTCGGGGCTCACTCATTGTCGAATTTTTATGCAGGTAACTCAATGCTATCAATAGGTATTTCAGCAGTTGTTGCAGGAATTGCGGCTTTTAATTTAATTCTTGATTTTACATTCATCGAACAACAAGCCGAGCAAGGTGCTCCAAAGTACATGGAATGGTTTGCGAGTGTTGGTTTGTTGGCCACATTAATATGGTTATACCTTGAAATTTTGAGATTGTTAGCCAAACTTCAAAGTAGAGATTGATTTAAATCAATTTATAGTTTCATAAAAAAGGTGCGAAATGTTTCGCACCTTTTTTTATTTCATTCTGATTGGCATATCAATCGTCGTCGTCGTATAAAAGTTCTAATTTTGCACTTTGTAATTCTGCCAAGCTGTGTTGGTCTTTTAGTTCTTTTGCAATTTCGATTCCTTGTTCAAAAATAACCATTGCTTGGTCTTTATTTTTGAGTTCTAAATGGAGCTTTCCAAAATGATAATAAGTTCCAACGTATTTCGGAAACTTCTCTGTGAGCTCTGTGTATTTTGATAATGCGTCGTCTTTTAAATTCAATTTGTAATATTCTTGAGCGAGAGCATAATGAAGGAATGGATCATTCGGCGTATCTTTCAAAAAATCATTGAGTTGGTCAATTCTATTCATTTAATTTTGTATGTGAAACTTAAAAAAGTAGTCGGATTTGGATTAAATCTAGCTGATAAACTTTGATTAATGTCGAATTTATAAAAATGCGCATCAACAGTGGCATCTATCACTTGTAAGACATAGATTAAACTCACAGCTATTATTGAGACGTCTCTGTTTATTCTATATCCATCTCGTTGATTTGTAAGAATCTTTGAAGGTGTTAGTCCTCTTGCATACATGTTGCGAAATGTGTCATTCATTTCATTGAGTGAATTCTGGTTTTGTATCAATGAATAAATTGAATATCCTAATCCAGCATATACAATGGGCACTTTCCAATATTTTCTGTTGTAAAATTGTCCCGCACCAGGTATTGCTAATGCCAAAATAGTTGCTTTTTTAGGGGAATGATTCGAAGCAACCAAAGAGTCCTTTTTTGCAGAATCCAAAAAAGAAACCCAATGGTTAGCTTTGATATTTATTGCATAGGAAAATACAACAACAATGAAAAATATGCACTTTGTGAATCTCATTAATCTTTAATAAGATTTAAAATTCGTTCAAGGTCTTCCTTATTTTTATATGAAATGATAATTTTACCTTTTTCTTTGCTACCGGATTTCAAGTGAACAGCAGCATTTAATTTTTTGTAAAATGCTTCAGTAATTCTATCAATTTCAGGGTCCCAATCTGTACCATTGATGGCAAAAGATGGTGCAGTATTCGTTTTTTTCGCTTTTACCAATCCTTCAACATCTCGTACACTCAAATTTTGTTCTACAATTTGACTATACATTTCCAATTGGTCATCAACATTATCCATATTGATCATGGCTCTTGCATGACCCATACTCAATTTACTTTGTTTGATGCCCAATTGAATTTCCTC
This sequence comes from uncultured Rhizobium sp., assembly GCA_964645755.1. Taxonomy (GTDB): domain Bacteria; phylum Bacteroidota; class Bacteroidia; order NS11-12g; family UBA955; genus VMCP01. The sequence goes on along the minus strand of CAZYBT010000072.1, from coordinate 6,755 downwards.
AGGTAATTTTAACAATCTCAGGTAATTGTTTACTGTGGTACGATCTTTTCCAACTCTCTCACCTAGGGCATCTTGATTGAGACTACACTCTTCAATCAATCGTTTGTAACTCATGGCTACATCAATTGCATTTAAATCGCTTCTTTGGATATTTTCAATCAATGCCATTTCTAGCATATCTTGATCATTGGCGGTTCTCACAAATGCCGGAATTTGAGTCAACCCTGCAAGTATTGAGGCTCTGGTTCTTCTTTCTCCTGAGATTAATTGATATTTATCATAACCCATTTTTCTCACAGTGATGGGTTGAATCACACCATGAACTTCAATAGATTGTTTTAATTCTTCAAGTGCAATAGCATCGAACTCCGTACGCGGCTGAAACGGATTTGCTTCAATATCAGCCAAAGAAATCATTGCAACCGAGCCGAGTGCGTTGCTTTCAATAGCAGAATTATCTTGATCTGCGTTTTCTAAAAGTGCACTTAGGCCTCTTCCTAATCCTGTTTTTCTTTTTATAACTTGTGTCATGCCAATACGCTTTCTTCAGTTGGTTTAATAAGTCCGTTTTTAACCAAAATTTCTTTGGCTAAATTTAAATAGTTGATTGATCCTTTACTATCTGCATCATGATAAATCACCGGCATACCAAAGCTAGGTGCCTCTCCAAGCTTTGTATTTCTTTGAATGATACTATCGAAAACAATATCTTGAAAGTGTGTTTTCACGTCTTCAACAACCTGGTTACATAATCTCAAACGGCTATCGTACATTGTGAGTAAAATTCCCTCAATTTCTAGCTGTTTGTTCAAATGGTTTTGTATGATTTTGATTGTATTCAATAACTTCCCAAGTCCCTCCAAAGCAAAATATTCACATTGAACAGGAATAACTACACTATCTGCAGCAACAAGAGCATTGGTGGTAATTAAACCTAGGGAAGGTGAGCAGTCTATGATAATAAAGTCGTATTGATTTTTTACTGATTTCAGAACGCCATCCATCATTCTCTCTCTATTTGGCATTTCTAATAATTCAATTTCTGCACCAACGAGATCGATGTTCGACGGCATCAAATCCAAATATGGAGTTTCAGTAGAAATAATCACATCAGTAGGTTTGATATCTTGTACCAAACACTCGTAAAGTCCGAATTTTACATTTTTCGGATTTAATCCAACTCCGGAAGATGCATTGGCCTGAGGATCAGCGTCAACCAATAAAGTTTTAAATTCAAGAACAGCCAAACTTGCTGCTAAATTGATAGCTGTGGTTGTTTTTCCTACGCCACCTTTTTGGTTTGCTATTGCGATTATTTTTCCCATATAAATTTAGATTGTGATAGTGCTGCCAATTGGCATTAAGATTAATTCAATTCCAACTTCTTGGAATTTTGACAAAGCTTCATTTTGATCGATTACGATATATCCAAAGGTGTCGTAATGAACACCAATGACCTTTTTTACATTTAAAAGTTGAGCACAAGCCAATGCATCCTCTGCATCCATAGTGAAATTTCCACCGATCGGTAAAACGGCAAAATCGATTTGACGGTGTTTGGAAATCAATGCCATGTCGCTAAAAAATGCAGTATCGCCAGCGTAATATCCGTAAAAATCATTGGTTTCAATGGTGAAGCCACCCGCTATTCCACCATACGTTCCATCATCAAAACTGCTCGAATGAATCGCTGGGGTCATTTTGATGGTGATTTCATCAAATACTTTTTTACCGCCAATATTCATAGGATGAATTCTTGGAGCCCCCTTCGTTTTCAAATAACTGCAAACCTCAAATACACCTACACATGTAGCATTGCTTTGTTGCGCAATTTCGAGGGCATCGGCTGTGTGGTCGGAGTGTGCGTGAGATAAGAGGATAAAATGTGGATTGATTGAGGACAGATCAACGTCTTTGGCCAACTCATTTCCGCGGATGAATGGATCAAATAGCATACTTTTGCCATTGTAATCAATTTGAAAACAAGAGTGTCCGTAGTAAGTTATCTGATTCATAAATATCGTATGAAGAGCAAATTTATCTCTTCTTGGTCTTACATTGCTATTTTAGTACCACTACTTTTATTCACGATTTTTGAGTTTGTATGTTGTAAAAATGTGGATAATATTTATAATCCCTATGTATTTCAATACAATGAGGATGTATCGGTGAATACTCTTGATCCGGCATACATTAAATCACAATCTGAAATATGGATTGCTTCTCAGATTTATGAGGGACTTGTGGGCCTAGATTCACTGCAAAATCCGGTTCCTGCCCTTGCGAAAAGCTGGGAAATTTCTGAAAATGGAAATGTGTATAAGTTTGTAATTAAAACAAACGCGCTGTTCGCACAAACAAACACTCAGAAATGGGGACCACCGGAAATTCAATATCATAAGCTCAACGCTTTTGACGTGGTCTATAGTTTTTACAGGATTTTGAACCCTGAAACTGCGTCGCCAGGGGCTTGGATTTTTTCAGACAAAGTGCAAATGCCACAGAATTTTGATTACAAAAATTTAAAAACATCAATATTACTCGATTCTGCTCCATTCAAAGCTCCCAATGACTCAACAGTGTTGATCTCATTAAAGTCACCTTTCCCAGCATTTTTATCTATATTAGCTACAAATTACGCTTGGGTTGTACCCGCTTTCACTCGGAACTTTGAATCTGGTAAATTAGGTCGAAATCCTATTGGTACCGGACCGTTTTTTTTAAAACGTTGGGAAGAAGATGTAAGGCTTGTGATGTTAAAAAATCCTCAATATCATGAGTTTGACGGTGATTTTAGGCTACCATATCTGCATGCAATAAATGTAGATTTTGTTAAAAATAAACAAACAGCATTTATGCAATTTGTGGCAAAAAAATATGATTTTTTCAATGGTATCGACGGGTCTTTCAAAGACGATCTTTTGAATAAAAATGGGACGTTAAATCCAAAATACAATCAAAAAATTAATGCGTTAATCACGCCCTTCCTGAATACAGAATACATTGGGTTTTACTTAGGTGATAGTCTCAATGGAAAAAAGAACCCTTTCACAGATTTTAACCTGAGAAAGGCCATGCAATGGTCAATTGATCGAAAATCACTCGTTAAATACCTGAGAAATGGATTGGGTTCGGAAGGAATTGGTGGCTTTGTTCCTCCTGCATTATTTGATGGATCCGCGAATTCAAAAAAATCCATCAAATATGATTTAAATGTTGCTAAATCATACCTTTTAAAATCAAAAATATTGAAAAATAAGAATCAATATGCTCCCATGAAATTAACAGTTACTTCAGATTATTTGGATATGGCAGTTTTTTTACAACAAAGTTGGAAACAAATTGGATTGAATGTTGACATTGATTTACAAACAGGTGGAATGCTCCGACAACTCAGAAACCAAGGGAAATTAGGAATGTTCCGGGGCTCTTGGATTGCAGATTATCCCGATGCTGAAAATTATTTATCATGCTTTTATTCGAAATATTTTAGTCCCAATGGTCCTAATTACACCCATTTTCATTCAGCCAAATTCGATCAGCTATTTGAAAAAATAGCGTTTGGAACATATGACAATCATAAACAAAGACTTTCTGAAGCCAATATGGCAGATCAATTGATTGATGAAGAAGCTCCAATTCTTATTTTATATTACGATAAAAGTTTGCGTTTACATCACCCACATGTTCAGAATCTTCGCAACGATGCTTCAAATCGTTTAGAGCTGAAACGCGTTCGGAAGTCAGTTAAAAACTAGCTTTGAAAAACGCATCTAATTCCTGATTTTCTTCTCTGGCAACTGCAATATCAGAATTGCTCCCTTCCCACCATTTTTGTCCCTTATACATAAAAATAATATGTTCTCCAATATCAAGAACAGTTTTCATGTCGTGACTGTTGATTACAGTTGTAATGTTAAATTCTTTGGTAATATCCAAAAGAAGTTTATCGATTACGCGGCTTGTTAAGGGATCTAAACCAGAATTAGGTTCATCGCAGAACAGGTAATTAATTTCCAGTGCAATTGCACGAGCAATTCCGACACGTTTTTTCATTCCGCCGCTAATCTCAGCAGGAAATTTGTTATTTGCATTGTTTAAATGCACTTTATCCAAGCAAAAGTTAACCCTGTCAATTCTTTCCTTTGGAGTGAGGTCAGAAAACATCCTCAGTGGGAATTCAATATTCTCTTGAACCGTAAGTGAATCAAAGAGTGCAGTATTTTGAAAAAGCATTCCAATTTCCTGCCTAAGGTTTTGTTTTTGATGGTATTCCAATCCCACAAAATCTTGATTTCCGTAGAGGATTTTACCACTGTCAGGTGTAAGCAGTCCAACCATACATTTAATTAACACACTTTTACCGCCGCCAGAAGCACCAATAACCAAATTGGCAACACCGGGTTTGAATTCTGCATTGATGTTGTCGAGTACTTGTTTGTCGCCAAACCATTTGTTTAAATTTTCAACTACAATCATGAAATTAAGATTTTAAAAATAGTTGAGCAATTACAAGATCAAAAATTAGGATAAAGATGCAAATTTTTGTCACAGCTTTTGTCCCAGCTTCTCCAACTTCGAGTGCACCTCCAATGGTGTAATACCCTTGAAAGGCACTTAAACTTGTGATAATAAATGCAAAAATGACAGATTTGGTGAGCATTACCTTTAAATAAAGGGGTTTAAACACATATCGAGCGCCTTGAACCAAATCTGAAGGGGTTAGGGTAGTGGTAAGCTTGCACGCCAAAAATCCCCCAAATAATAAAAGAAAATTTGCAATAATGATGAGGCACGGAATCATAATAATTCCTGCCACAATCTTCGGTAGAGTCACAAAATTCGCAGAATTAATACCCATTACTTCATAGGCATCAATTTGTTCGGAGACTTTCATGTTGCCGATTTCAGAGGCTATGTTGGCGCCAATTTTTCCTGCCAGTACCAAACATGTGACAGTTGGTGCTAATTCTAGGAGAGAACTCGTACCAACAACAGCACCAATGACAAATTTTGGCATCAATTGGGTGGGAAATAAGTCGCTCGGCGACAAAAGCTGACTCGCGGTTTGAATGGTGGTCACTGCACCTGTAAAAAATGCAATAATCATCACGATTAACAGTGAATCAATTCCAATTAAATACATTTCTCTGAAGGTCGTTTTCCAAAAAACGGTTGATTTTTCTGGTTTACGAAGCACATACTTCATGAAAAGTGTGAATTTGCCAATTTCTGAAAACAAGTCCATTTGAGGGGTAAAATTACAATAAAATATGGGTCTAATTTCTATTTCTAGCTAATTTTACTCCAAATTGTGCGATTTGGGGTTTTGCCAAGTTCCGATCTAATGGGCAGACTTTCTGGTTTCATGAGTAATTCGTCGGATTCCAACCATAAAATGGCTTCATTCCTTGCTGCAATTAAAATACTTTCATCAGATCGAATATCGGCCAATTTTAAATCCAATACGCCACTTTGTTTAGTGCCATCCAATTCTCCAGGCCCCCTGAGTTCCAGATCAACTTTTGCAATTTCAAATCCATCGTTGGTTTTAACCATAGTGCCAATTCTTTTGCGTCCGTTTTCAGATAACTTCGCACCAGATACCAAAATACAAAAACTCTGTTCTGCACCTCGTCCAACCCGCCCTCTCAATTGATGCAATTGAGCCAGCCCAAATCTCTCAGCATTTTCAATCACCATCACAGAAGCATTGGGAACATTCACCCCAACTTCAATAACCGTAGTTGCAACCATGATATCGGTTTGACCTTGTTTGAACTTTTTCATTTCGGATTCTTTGTCGGCGGGTTTCATTTTACCATGAATGAAACTGTATTTGAACTCTGGTGGAGAGAGGTATTCACAAACCATGTCGTAACCCGACATTAAACTTTTGAGTGCTAATTTCTCAGAATCTTCAATCAGTGGAAAAACATAATACACTTGTCGGCCTTTTTTGATTTCATCCCTCAAAAAATCCATGAACAAAGGTCTGGTACTTTCATGGCGGTGCACCGTTACAATTGGTTTTCGTCCAGCAGGTAATTCGTCGATTACACTCACATCGAGGTCTCCGTAAACAGTCATTGCCAGTGTTCTGGGAATCGGAGTGGCTGTCATGACCAATATGTGAGGAATCGATTGTCCTTTTTTCCAAAGTCTTGCGCGTTGCGCAACCCCAAATCGATGTTGTTCATCAATGACAACCAATCCAAGATTTTTAAACGCAACATCTTCCTCCAAAAGTGCGTGAGTGCCAATGAGAATGTCGATTTTGCCGGCTGCCAATTGTTCCAAAATGAGACCTCTGTTTTTCTTGGTTGTTGATCCGGTAAGGAGAGCCACTTTTACATTCATATGTTCCATCCATTCATTCACAGAAATAGAATGTTGAATGGCCAAAATTTCTGTTGGTGCCATCAAACAAGTTTGAAAACCATTGTCTAAGGCAATTAACATACTCAGCATTGCAACCATGGTTTTGCCTGAGCCCACATCTCCCTGTAAGAGTCGATTCATTTGCCTGCCTGTTTTCAAATCTGTCCGAATTTCCTTCAAAACTCTTTTTTGAGCATTGGTAAGGGAAAAGGGTAAATATTGGTTATAAAAAGTATTGAAATGTTCACCAATCTGATCAAAAATAATTCCTTTGATTGTTCTGTTGCGATTGCCTTTTAGTTGAAGATGCCTCAGCTGCAAATAGAAAAGTTCATCAAATTTCAAACGTCGCTTCGCTTCTTCGAGTCTCTGTA
>CAZYBT010000071.1:0-13922 GCA_964645755.1 uncultured Rhizobium sp. | reverse complement strand
CATATTCAAAATAGCAATACCTATTCAGGTAACCCGTCTTCTAACGATGTTCCAACTTTACAAATTTCCAATACAAACAACACGTCAACCTCGGCAAATTCAATGATGTGTATTCGAACCGCTGGTAATTCGAGTGGAAATCCTTATTTATCGTGGGATTTGAATATGGTTAAAGGAAATTCAATTGGAATTGATAACTCTACGGATCGATTGATAATCAATGGAAGCTGGGATTTTAATTTGTCATCTAGCTCATACAAGCTTGTGCAGTTTAATACGAGTGGGCAATCAAGAGTTTTGATAACCGATGTGAGTGGAAATATCAAAACTAACTGGCCAACTGGTTGGGGCGGTGGATTGTGTACGTGGGATTTATCAGTTTCAGGAATGTATTATTCTGTTCTGACTTCAATGTCGGATGTGCGTTTGAAAAATACCATTGGTTTGATGTTGAATAATCTCGCAGATAAATACATGCAGTTGAATCCTGTGACTTATTATTGGAACGAAGATATTTTCAAAGTCCACCAACTAAACTACGGATTTATTTCTCAAGAGGTTGAGCAAGTTTTTCCGGATTTAGTTTTCACTGCAACCGATGAAATGCAAACAAAATCAATGAATTATCAGTCATTATCGGCAATGCACGTGAAAATGATTCAGAAACATGAGCGTGATTTATCTGAATTAAACGAGACAAACCGACAACAGGAATTGGAAATTCAGGAGATGAAACGGGTATTAAGCAAAAATTAAGATTGCTTTTTTAACGCGAGAATCGAGAAGTTTGAATCTTCCTCGACAATGGTATTTGATAAGTGTCCGAGTCCTGTGATATCCATAGTAACAACATCATTTGGTTGTAACCATTGAGGTTTGAAGTTAGAATCGTTGAGCAAACCTGTTCCATTCAATTCCAAGAAACAACCTGTTCCAACAGTACCAGAACCAATGACATCGCCTGGGAAAATATCTGCGCCGTAGGCGCATCTTTCGATGATTTCGGCAAATGTCCAATCCATATCACCCACCGAACCTTCACTTACTTGAATTCCATTCACATGACAGCTCATTTTAAGGTCGTAATTGTTACCTACATGGCCGGGTTTAGCAGGGATTTTGTATGCCTCTAGTTCGTCGGGAGTGACCAACCAAGGGCCGATGACTGTGCTAAAATCTTTTCCTTTTGCGGGACCAAGATTTAATAACATTTCCTCCATTTGAAGGGTTCTTGCACTCATGTCGTTCATAATCATAAATCCAGCAATGTATTGGTCTGCATCGGCGGCTTTTACATTGCGGCCTCGTTTACCAAGAACAACAGCTACTTCCAATTCAAAATCTAACTTTTGAAAATGGTCGGGCATGCAAGGAATTGGTCCTGGGCCCATGATGGCATTGTGGTTGGTGAAATAGAAAATCGGATATTGATCAAATTCAGGAATCATTGGAACACCACGGTTTCTTCGAGCCGCTGCAACGTGTTGACGAAACGCATAACCGTCTCTGCAACTTGTAGGATTGGGCACTGGTGCCAACAATTCAGCACCTTCTAAATTGGTTCCCAAATTTTCAAATTGTCCCTCAATAATTTGCGACTCTATGGCTTTTGCTTTGATTAATTGGTTGTCCCAATCTAAAAGCATGTCAGACATTTTTGAAGGAATTGTTTGATCAATTTTATTCAATGGATAAATTTGATTGTTCACAATAATTCCTACTTCAATGGTGTTCTGGTTTTTATAGGTCACAAATTTCATGGTGCAAAGGTACACAATCGTTTGCACTTTTGGGGGAAAACTCGATTTGTGTATTGAGAAAATCGATAAGACCTTTGACTCTCAAAATGTCAAAAGAAACAATTTTAGTGACTGGGAGTAATGGCTTATTAGGACAAAAACTCACAGATTTGTATTTACAAAGAGCCAATGTTCAGTTGGTTGCAACAGGAGTTGGTTCAAACCGACATCCCTCAAAAACTGGGTTTATTTATGAGGAAATGGACATTACCAATTCGGAGCAAGTTTCCGCGATAATTGCAAAACATTCTCCAACGGTTGTGATTCATACTGCTGCGATGACGCAAGTGGATGACTGTGAATTTCAGAAGGAAGCCTGTGTAAAATTGAACATCGATTCTGTGAAGAATTTGGCCGTTTTAAGTGTTCAATTTGGATTTCATTTGGTGCATTTGAGTACGGATTTTATTTTCGATGGAACACATCCGATGTACACTGAGGAAGATGCTGCAAACCCGTTGTCTTATTACGGTTGGAGCAAATTAGAAGCGGAAAAAATGGTGATGGACAATGCACAAAGTTGGTCGATTTTACGAACCATTTTGGTGTATGGACAGGTCGCAGACATGAGCCGTTCAAATATTATTTTGTGGGCTTATAACACTTTAAAAGATGGCAAATTGGCAAAAGTTGTAGACGATCAATTTCGCACGCCAACATTGGCAGAAGATTTGGCAATGGGATGTGTTTTGGCTGCAGAAAAGAAAGTTACTGGGGTATTTAATATTGCAGGCAAGGATTATGTGAGTATCATAGATTTGGTTCAGAAAGTATCGGATATGTACGGGTTTTCGATGGAAAATATTGAAACAGTGAGCAGTAGCACCTTGAATCAACCGGCAAAAAGACCACCAATTACAGGATTGGACATCACCAAGGCGCGCAATGTTTTGGGCTATGAGCCACATTCCTTGGAAGAAGGTATCAGAATTTGCCTTGGAAACTTAAATTAAGTGTTTGTAATGTTTGAACGCTTCTCTGCGTGACAATGGTTTGAGAGGGTGTGCGTTTACAAATTCAATGACCCAATTTGGGTTGGTTCTTGAATATTGTCTTAACGCCCAACCAATTGCTTTTTGATGGAAGAATTCTTTGGATTCGAGATGTGGTAAAATGGCTTTTTCTAGCCATTCTGTGTTTGTTTTATCACGGTATTTTAATTGGCAAATAATGGCGGTTCTATTGACCCACATGTTGGGACTTTGGATCCAATTTTGCATGGTTTTTTCGAATGTTGAGGGATATTTTTTGAAATATTCACCCACAATATTGGCGGCAATAAAGTCAATACTGTCCCACCAACTTTTATGCGTCATCATCATTTCAATTGTTTGAATATCGGATTCTAACCATAGTTTTTTATGTTTAAAAAAAGTTTCCATTGCAACATATTGGAATTCTCTTTTGTCTTCACTCCACAAGAGATTCACCCAATTGATTAATTCACTGTTATTTTGGGGTGTCCATGCAGTGTGAAACACCTTCATTGCTTCATTTCGGTTGGGGGATGTTACACCAATATAGCTAAACAGGTTTTTCATGTATTTCTCCATGGGTATTTTTTTCTCAGGTGTTGAGAACTCGATTAAAAGCGATAATAATGCGTTGAATTGATCTTGCATAATGGCAAAGTTATCCAATAATGTTGTGGGTTTATCGGAATTCATTTATTTTTAATTGAACATTCTTATCTTTGAACTAACACTATGAAAAAAAGACATTTTTTGCTTGCTGTCACTGGGGTTTTCTTTTTAGGAGCTTGTGATGTTGTTCAATCTGTGGCCACTCAAACGGCTAATGATGTTCTCAATAATGCAACCGGAACCGGAAACAATATACAATCATTAACACAAAGTGAAGCCGCGGGTGGACTCAAAGACGCATTGGTAAATGGTGTTTTGAATGGCACCGGTGCTTTGGGTAAAGTTGGTGCATTTGCATCGAATCCTTCCATTAAAATATTACTTCCATCAGAAGTTCAATCAATTGAGCAAAAAATCAGAGACAACTATTTGTTAAATGCGGCCATTGGCAAAGAATTGGATAAAACCATTGATGCTATGAATGCAGGAGCGGAGAAGAGCATGAAGTTGGCTGTTCCTGTATTTAAAAATGCCATCACCAATATGTCGTTTTCTGATGCAATGAAAATTTTAACAGGGGGTTCGGGGGCAGCAACGGCGTATTTAAAAAGCACTTCAGAAGCTCAACTTCAGCAGTTATTTATGCCGGAAGTAAAAAAAGCGTTAGATGAAGTTGCTCTGTCTAAAACATGGACACCCGTTGTTAATAAAATCAATCAAAATAAGACGTTGCTCGGCTTAAAATCGGATATTCAACCAGATTTAAATGTTTATGTAACTCAGAAGGCCACGAGTGCATTGTTTGCAGAAATAGAAAAAGAAGAAAATAAAATTCGAAAAGACCCTGTTTCAAGAACAACGGATTTGTTGAAAAAAGCTTTTGATTACGCAGATAAGCACTAGATCTAAATGAAGAAACTGGGTGTTTTTTTGTGTTTCTTGTGTGCTTGCCTTTGCACTTTGGGCGCACAAAGTAATGCTTTAAACTCCAGAATTACAATTGTTTATAAGGGACAAGAATTTGAAAAAATTCTTCAAATTTTTGAAGAGAAAACCCAATGCTATTTCCAATATGATGCGTCGTTAAAACCTTCAAAAAAGTGGTTTGATGTGCGCATTGAAAACGAGATTGCCAAAGTGGCACTTCACGATTTTTTACATCAGTATGGACTTGATTATGCAATCGTTGGAGATCAATCTCTGGTATTAAAACGTTGGCAAGATCCGAAACCAGATGTAATTTTATCTGGGAGAGTGTATCATGCTGAAAGCAAAGAAAGATTGGTAAATGCGTTTGTAGTGATTGCATCAACACAGCAGAATGCTTTCACCAATGATCAGGGCATTTTTCAAATCAGAACCGATGGCGGTAACATTGTTTACAAGGTTTCATATCCTGGGTTTTTGCCTTTTATAGATACCATTGAAAACGATAACCGCACTTATTTTGTAGATGTACCATTGGTGCCAGAAGTTGAACAGTTAGAAATGACGTTGGTCACAACCGAAATCGGTGGAAATTCTCCTAAGGTGGTTTTGGGTAAAACCGATGAATTCAATATCAATCGAATTCAATTAGAGAAAATTCCGCAATTGATGGGTGAACCTGATGTTTTAAGGGTCATGAGCTTGAATCCTGGTGTTGTTTCTGGTTCAGAAGGCGTTTTTGGGATGTATGTAAGAGGTGGTGCTTCTGATCAAAATCTTGTTTTACTTGACGATGTGCCCATCTATAATCCATACCATTTATATGGTGTTTTTGGGGTGTTTAATAGCGACATAGTCAAGAATGCCAAGTTTTACAGGGGAATTTTCCCTGCCGATAAAGGAGGCAGGTTGAGCAGTGTGATCGACGTTACAACAAAAGAAGGGAATTCAAACAAATTATCTGGCTCTGTGAATCTGGGTATTTTGTCGAGTAGAATTGCGATCAATGGCCCATTGATTAAAAATCGTACGTCATTCTCGCTTGCATTTCGTAGAAGTATATTTGATTATTTGGTTCAACCACTGATGCAAGCAGTTGAATATAAATCAGATAACTTTATAAACCGATATTATTTTTTCGATTTGAATGCTAAATTGACTCATCGTTTTTCTCCTAAAAGCAGGATTTCGATGAACATATTTGGGGGTTTGGACTATGCTGGGTTGATAGATAAAAAAATTGCCTCGCTATCTTCGAATAAAAGCCAGATCAATAAATCTGAGGATGTTTCTTTATGGGGAAACCAAGCAATCAGTTTAAAATGGGATTATTTACCTTCCCCTACTTCGTCGTTTGCCATAAAATCTTATGTTACGAATTACACTTATGCACACACGCATTTATATTCAAATGAAATTAAACAGTTGAATGATGTAGTGAGTACGGAACGTTCAACTTATATTTTGTCGAATGGGTTGAGAGACTTTGAAGTTTCAGCACATTTGCAGAAGCAAGTGTCGAAAAGGCTGAATCTGAAAATTGGAAGTGGATTTATTGGTCATCAGTTTATGCCGAATCGTAGAACCTTGTTATCCGAAACAGATAGCGTTCAAACTGAATTTTTATTTCAAGACAACCAAGTATTCACGCCAGAGGTTTTTGGCTATTTCTCATCTGAGTATCACCACCCCAAATTGGGTTATTTAGATTTTGGAATTCGTGCAGTATATTATGGGTTGGATTACGGCCAATATTATGTATTACCAGAGCCTAGATTTAGTTTGCGAATTCCTGTGAACAGCGATCTTTGGTTCAAATTTTCTGGCTCTCAAACACGACAGTTTTTTCACCAATTAAATAATTTAACCTTAGGATTACCTTCAGATTTGTGGGTGCCTTCAAATTCAAAATATAGTCCCTCAAAATCTACACAGTTTGCGGTGGGGGTATCACAAGAGTTTCAGCAATTTGTTTTGAGTGCAGAAGGATTTTACAAACAATTTGATCATATTTTGGAGTACAGTGAAAATGCAGTTTATGTGACTTCTGGTTTGAATTGGGAGAAGTCTGTTTGCTCAGGGCAGGGAGAATCTAGAGGCATTGAACTCCTCGTTGAAAAGAAAAATGGCAAATTAACAGGATGGATTTCATATACTTTGATGAAAGCTACCCGAATGTTTGAGCAACTGAATCAGGGCAAAGAATTCGATGCGCGCTATGATCGCAGGCACAATGTAAATGTTGTTGCTAATTATAAAATTTCTAACAGGATTTTTATTAACGCTTCTTGGGTTTATCATACTGGTTTTGCATACACTCTTCCCATTGGAATTGTGCCATCGGCCTCGTCAAATGATCCATTCCGCGATGTATATTTATTCGGAGATCGAAACAATAGAAGAACAGCAGACAATCATCGTTTGGATTTGTCGGTGAACGTTAAGGGTAAACCGGGCAAATTCACTGCGCAATTTACGATAGGTGTTTACAATGTTTACAATCAGCACAATCCGTTTTTTGTGAACTTAGGAATCGATTCACAGGGTGAACGTAAATTATTTCAGGTGAGTCTACTGCCAATCATTCCATTTGTTAATTATCAATTATCTTTTTAATGAGAACTTTAAAATACATTTGGGTCTTGTTGTTTATGTCTGCTTGCATTGATGAGGTTCCATTCGTTTCTGATAATTTACAACCAAATGCTCTTGTGGTGCATGCGTTTATCAATCCAGATAGTGCGCTAAAATTCGACATTTCAAAAGTTTCAAATATTAGTGAACCATATATTTGGATTTCCGATGCTCAAGTGTCCCTCAGAAGAAAAACGGGTCTGGAAAGTTTTTTGAATTTTATTTCTGAAGGACGATATGTAGGCAATGTAACTTTGCTTCCGAACGATAGTTTGCGTGTGAGAATTATTCAGACATTGTTTGATGACGAGATTTTGGTAAAAATTCCAAGCCGAATAAAAATTACCAACGTTGATACAATGTCGATGCTGGTAGGGTCTGTGGGAAAAACGAAAGCCTATAGGGTTCAATTTAAAGATAGTGCTTACAATAAAAATTATTATAGAATTTTTGGAATTAAAACATTTAAAAAATACATATTCAATGTTTTAGGACAAAAAATAGATAGCAATTATGTAACAGAAAGAATGTCGATTGGTAGCAATGAGATTCCAATTTTAAGAAATATTTACAATACATATACAACCAAAGAATTGTTATTTAGCGATGAGATTACAAATGGAATTATCAATAGAATGGTAATCTATGAGACTTACAATCGACAAAATTTGAAAGATTTAGAGTTGTATAAAACAGAAATTTATTTGGAAAACATTTCAGAGGGCATGTATGTATATTTAAACACTAGAAATGCACACTTATGGCAACAAAATTCTATCACGCAATTGCCAACGCAAGTGATGGGGAATTTGAAGCGAGCATACGGTGTAATTGGCACTTACACTGCTGATAAATATTTGATAATGAACTAATTAGTCAATAATTTTCATTTCTACTTCATCGATTTTTGCTCCTGTCATTTTTTTGATATGGAATTCAAATTGATGGAAGCGGATGGTTTCACCGGTATAAGGAATTTTCTCAGAGCAATAAATGATAAATCCTCCAAGGGTATTGTATTCACCTTCGGGAATATTGAATTGATATTTTTCGTTGAGATAATCGATTTCGAGTCTAGAAGAAAACTTGTAATGATTTTCGGCCAATAGTTGTTCATTGGTATCAAGAGTATCAAATTCATCTTCAATTTCACCAAAAATTTCTTCAACGACGTCTTCAATGGTAGCAATACCTGCGGTACCTCCAAATTCATCTACCACTACGGCTAAACTCTTTCGTTGTTGAATGAAGTTTCTGAGCATATCATGTGCTTCCAAACTCTCATTCGCAAATAAGGTTGGCCTTAAAACGCTTTTAATATCTTTAGGTTGATGAAACAGGTCGCTGTGATGCACGAAGCCGATGATGTTGTCTATATTTTCGCGATAAACCAAGATTCTAGAGTGTGAGGTTTCAATGAATTTAGTTTTCAATTCATCGATACTTGAATCAATATCGAGACCAATGAGTTCAGTTCTTGGAACCATAAAATCCCTAACAACAACTTCACTAAAATCCAATGCATTTCTAAAAGCTTCAGTATCGATTTCTTGATTATCTGTATTGATGGAGTTTTCGATTGAGGAGATGTAATTATCGAGGTCCACTTTTGAGAACACGGGTGTTTGTTCGGTGATTTGAGTTTTGGTAAAGGATTTCAACAGAGCCGAGGAAGCCCATTTAGTAAAGGCAATGATGGGCCAAAGAATGAGGTGGGTGATTCTAAAGGGCACCGAGAAGGCCAAAATAAGTTTGTCGGCCTGTATTTTGAAGAGTGTTTTAGGAATAAATTCAGCGGTAATAAGCACCAGAAATGTACTGATGAGGGTAACAGTAAGTATTTTGAGTATTTCTGAATGAATGAGGTGATCGAGGTAATACTCTAAAATACTGCCCATAGCCATACCATAAATGACCAAGCTTAAATTGGTAGCAACAAGTACGGTGGAAATAAATTCTGAAGGTTGTTTCACATAACGCGCGAGAATTTTTGCTCCCAAAACACCTTGTTTGCTGCGTAGTTCTATGCGCAGTTTGTTTGCTGAGATAAAAGCAATTTCCATCCCAGAGAAAAACGCAATGGTAAGTAGGCAAGCGATGATGGTAATCCAACTAGAAAAAGTGGGGATTTCTGCAACAGTATTGAGTAAAAGTACCGAGAGGGGGTCAGGCATATTTATTCGAAGGTACAATTTTAGAATGATATTTTGAAGGGATTTGCGATTTATGCAAAAAAAATATTGGGAATCGGGATTAACTTTGTAGCAATGAATCAGAAATTAAGAATTGGGATTATAGGTGGTGGTCAATTGGGAATGATGTTGTTGCAAGAGGCAGATAAAGGCAATGCTCATTACACTACATTAGAATCGTCAACTGATTGTCCTGCTAAACCTTATACCGATGATTTGATCGTGGGTTCATTGAATAGTGAAGCATCTATACGAGAACTTGCGGCTGTTTCTGATGTTTTGACATGGGAAATAGAGCATATCAATGTTCAAACATTAATTGCGCTTGAAGAGGAAGGAAAGATGGTGATTCCAAGTCCAAATATCTTAAAAATGATTCAGGATAAGGGGGCCCAGAAGTCCTTTTTTATTGAACACAACATACCTACTTCGCCTTTCGACTTGATAGACTCAAAAGACATACAGCTATTGGATTTTGGTAAATACGCACATCACAAAGTAGTTGTAAAAACCAGAACTGGGGGTTATGATGGCAAGGGGGTGAGCATTTGTTTAAAATCGGAATTGATGGAAGGAAAAGTTCCGTTTGAAGGTCCGATTTTGATTGAGCAATTTGTGGAAGATGTTTTAGAATTGGCTGTCATTGTAGCTGTTGATCAGAAAGGAAATCATATTGCCTATCCATCGATAGAAATGTACTTCAATCCGAGCAGTAATTTGGTTGAATTTTTGTTTTCACCTGCAAATGTTGCGTCAAATATTGAAGAGCGCGCGAGAAAAATTGCGGAAGAAGTTATTGTTGCGTTTCAAACACCTGGATTATTTGCAGTAGAATTGTTTCATACAAAATCAGGAGAGATTTTGGTGAATGAAATTGCTCCACGACCACACAATAGTGGTCACCATACCATTGAGGGATGTGAAACCAGTCAGTTTGCTCAATTGGACCGAATTTTGCAAGGCAAGGAACTTGGGTCAACAACCTTAAAGCAGCCAAGTGCCATGATCAATTTGGTAGGACCGGAGCAATTGGTGGGATCATACAAACTTGAGAATGAATCATATTGGATGGAACAAAAAGACGTTTTCATCCACATGTATGGAAAAACTGAGAGCAGACCCAACCGAAAGTTGGGACACGTTACAGTCATTGCAGAAAGTTTTGAGAAATTGTTGGAGCGCGCTGAAAATGTGAAAGAGAATATGAAGGTTATACCGTCATAATTTCTTTTTCTTTCACAACAAACAGGTCGTCGGTTTTTTTGATGTAGTTATCTACAATTCGTTGAACGCTTTCTTCACCAGCAGCACATTCGTCTTCGCTGGTTCCATCGGCTTTTAGCTTTTTAATTTTTTCGTTGGCTTCTTTGCGTAAATTTCGAATACCAACTTTTGAATTTTCGCATTCCGCTTTTGCTTTTTTCACCAATTCTTTACGGCGTTCTTCAGTTACTGGGGGTATGCTAATTCGAATGAACTCACCGTCATTTTGTGGAGCAAACCCTAAATTGGCATTGATAATGGCGGTTTCAATGGCACGAATTAGGCTTTTTTCCCATGGTTGGATAGAGATAGTTCTTGCATCTGGAGTATTCACATTTGCAACTTGCGCCAAAGGCGTAGCAGCGCCATAATATTCTACCATAACACCTGAAAGCATGTCTGGAGATGCTTTTCCTGCGCGGATTCGTGAAAATTCAACGCCGGTATGCGATAGGTTCTTTTCTAACTGATCTTGTAGTTTGCTAATAACTTCTTTAACGGTGCTCATAATGTCTATACGTTGCAAATTTATTGAAATTGTTTGAAATATTAGTAAGCCCTTTCTTTACGTCCCTCCATGTAGTAAACAAATGCTCTGTTTGCCACCTCAGTTCCGCCAGGAGTTGGGTAGTTTCCAGTGAAATACCAGTCGCCAAGGTCATTTGGACAAGCTTGGTGCAATTGATCAACCGATTGGAACAGGATGTTAAATTCTGCTCTGAGTCCTGCCGGTTTAACCATATCGGCAATTTTTTGCGATATTTCTGAATCGGTGAGGGGTTCATATAACTTTTGAACCACACATTTTTGTTGGTGAGCAGGTTTTTTCAATTCTTCAACCGCTTCGGTATAAAGATTTTGCATCAGAGATTCGAGGCCTTTATCTTTTAGCAATTCAACCGCTGCTCTGAAGGCGGCGAAGTCGCCCATTTTACTCATATCGATACCGTAACAATCGGGATAACGAATTTGAGGAGCAGAGCTCACGAGGATGATGCGTTTAGGTTCTAACCTGTCTAAAATTCTTAGAATACTTGTTTTCAATGTTGTACCGCGAACAACGGAGTCGTCCATGATTACCAGTGTATCTTTCCAAGATTTCACAACGCCATATGTGATATCGTAAACGTGTCCAACCAAATCTTCCCTGTCGGTGTCATTGGTAATGAAAGTTCTCATTTTGACGTCTTTGACCAATATTTTTTCGCGACGAGGTCTCCAGCTGAGAATTTCTTGAACTTTCTCGGGGTTGTTGGCCACATCAATTTTGGCAAGGGCTTCAGTTTGAATTTTCAATCGGATTTCATGAATTCCATCAATGAGTCCATAAAAACTCGTAGAGGCGGTATTTGGCACATAGCTAAAAACAGTATCTACCAGGTCGTTCCCTAACATATCCATCACCGGTTGAGCCAATAATCTTCCCAATTCTTTTCTTTCGGCATATATCTCTTGGTCGTTTCCGCGGCTAAAGTAAATTCTTTCGAAGCTGCAACTTTTCCTTTCAGTAGGTTCAAGAATATTGACCTCAGAGTGTGAGCCATCTTTTTTCACGATGAGCGCATTTCCTGGTCCGAGTTCCGAGATTTGTTCAGGATAGAGATTAAATGCAGTTTGAATGGCTGCCCTTTCCGAAGCCACAACCACAACTTCATCGTCGGCATAATAGTGCGAAGGTCTAATACCAGCCGGATCGCGAATGATAAATGCGTCGCCATGTCCTACCAAACCAATCATATTATACCCCCCATCAACGTTTTTGAAACTGCGTTTCAAAATATTTGGAATGGAAATATCTTGTTTGATTTTATCTGTAATTTCCAAATTTGTGTATCCTTGAGATTTGAGAATACCAAAAAGACGTTGATTTTCTTCGTCAATAAAATGGCCAATTTTTTCAAGCATGAGCACGTTATCGCTCTTTTCTTTAGGTTGTTGACCAAGTTCAATGAGATTTCTAAAGAGTTGTTCAGTGTTGGTAATGTTATAGTTACCGGCGAGCATTAGGTTTCTTGTCATCCAATTATTTTGGCGCAAGAAGGGATGTATGTTTTCAATAGAATTTCCTCCATAAGTGCCATACCGTAAGTGTCCTAGAAGCAATTCTCCTGCGTAAGGGTAGTTTTTGCGGAGATAGTCGGCGTTGAATTGGCAATCTTCGGGAATTTCTTTGAGGGACATTGACACATCGTCGAAGATGTCGCTCAAAGCAGTTTTAGAAGCACTTCTTTTTCGAGCGAGGTATCTAGAGCCGTAATTTGGATCCAATTTAACAACACCAATTCCGGCACCGTCTTGTCCTCTATTCAGTTGCTTGGTCATGAGAAACTGCAATTTATGCAGTCCATACCAATAGGTTCCATACTTTTCGTAGTAGTATTCTAGGGGTTTGCGAAGTCGGATAAATGCAACCCCACATTCGTGCTTTATAGCGTCACTCATGGGATGTAAGTTGCAAATTTACGATATTCAAATTCAAAAATGGTGTTCCTAAAAAAGAGATTCGATAAAATATACTATTTTTGTGGATAAGCCTACAAAAATTTGGTTATGGAAATTAGAAAACCTTTCAATTTACAGGAGTGGATTGCTGAAAATAAACATTTATTGAAGCCGCCTGTTGCCAATAAAAATATTTATCCTGAGGGATCCGATTATATTGTGATGGTGGTGGGAGGTCCAAATTCTCGAAAGGATTATCACTACAATGAAACTGAGGAGTTGTTTTATCAGTTGGAGGGGGAAATCACGGTGAAGATTCAAGTGGATGGAAGGAGAGAAGATATACGCTTGAAGGCGGGTGATATGTTTTTATTGCCGGCCAAGGTGCCTCATTCTCCGGGAAGAACAGAAGGAAGTGTGGGTTTGGTCATTGAAAGGGTGAGAGAAGGTAAGGGATTCACAGATGGATTGTTGTGGTTTTGCGACAGTTGTAATCACAAGTTGCACGAAGCATATTTTGAGTTGAAGAACATTGAAACAGACTTTTTAAGTCATTTCAACGAATTCTATAATTCTGAGGATTTGCGTACTTGTAAAAACTGCGGGGAGGTGTTGCAAAAGCCTTAATTTATGTACGAATTTCACGGCGACAAGCGTTATTATTTCGACATGACCCACAAGGTTACGGTGGGACATATCATTCCGTTTATACAGGAGAAGTTTCAATTTCCGTCGGACATGACGGTATTGGAAATTGGTTGTGGGGAGGCTGGTGTATTGAAAGCTTTTACCGATTTAGGTTTTCACTGCACTGGCATTGAGTTAGAAGAATCCCGGTTAGAGTTTGCCCGTGAATTTATGAAAGATGAATTGCAGGGCGGCAAAATTCAGTTTTTGAATAAAGACATTTACGATGTTGTGCCTGAAGTAGAACTTGGAACCAAGTTTGATTTAATTATTTTGAAGGACGTGATTGAGCATATTCCCAATCAAGAAAAGTTTATGCCCCAATTGCATCGATTCCTCAAGCCTGGCGGTGTTGTTTTTTTTGCTTTTCCACCTTGTCAAATTCCTTACGGAGG
>CAZYBT010000070.1:0-14204 GCA_964645755.1 uncultured Rhizobium sp. | reverse complement strand
ATTATCGCATTGCCTTTGAAAGCCGTCAGGCTTCACTATTGGGTAGAAAAGAAGTACTTACCGGTAAGGCAAAATTTGGAATTTTTGGTGATGGCAAAGAAGTTGCCCAACTCGCAATGGCGAAAGTTTTTGAAAAAGGCGATTGGAGAAGTGGATATTACCGCGACCAAACGTTTATGTTTGCCAAAGGTTTGTCGGACGTTCAAAAATTCTTTGCGCAACTCTATGCAGACCCCTCTGTAGAAAACGAACCAGCAAGTGGCGGTCGTTCAATGAATGGTCACTTTGCAACCCGTTTGCTCGATGAAAACGGCAACTGGTTGTCGCAAAACGACCGTTTTAACGTGAGTGCCGATATCTCTCCAACTGCAGGTCAAATGCCACGTTTATTGGGTTTGGCAGTTGCTTCTAAGTTGTACAGAGAAAACACAGAATTGCATCAATATACCCAGTTTTCGAACAAAGGAAATGAAATTGCCTTTGGTACCATTGGAAATGCCTCTACTTCTGAAGGAATTTTTTGGGAAGTAATCAATGCTGCCAATGTCATGCAAGTACCTATGCTCATGAGCGTTTGGGACGATGGATACGGTATTTCTGTTCCCGCAAAATACCAAACTGCCAAAGAAAATATCTCTGCCATTTTAAGCGGATTTCAAACCGATAAAAATGGCAAAGGAATGGAAATTCTCACCGCTAGAGGTTGGAATTACGCAGAACTTTGCAACACTTACAAACATGCAGCAGATATCTGCCGCGAAAAACATACCCCAGTATTGGTGCATGTAACCGAGGTGACTCAGCCTCAAGGTCATTCAACCAGCGGTTCACATGAACGTTACAAATCGAAAGAACGTTTGGAATGGGAAGTGGAATACGATTGTATTGCACAAATGAGAAAATGGATCATTGAAAGTGGGTTCTCGCAACCAAACGACCTCGATGCCCTTGAAAAAACAGCCATTGAAGCTGTCAGAAATTCTCAAAAAGCAGCGTGGAACAATTTTGCAAGCTCTATCAAGTCAGACGTTGCAGAATTTGTAAATGCACTTCAAAGTGCAGTAAATGCTGGCATCTCCGCTCCAATTGTTGCGGAAACTGCAAAAAATATTCAAGAAATTAAAGACCCAATCCGCCGTGATTTGGGAAATGCACTCCATAAATGTTTGCGCGCTACCGTGAATGAATCAGCTTCAGCACGTCAACCCCTTTTGGATTATTTGAAACATTTCAATGAAATCAATGGCGCTCGCTACAGCTCTCACTTGACCAGCGAAAGTTCATTGAATGTGCTCAATGTTGCAGAAGTTCCTGCGCAATACACCGACGAGATTGTTGATGGATATCAAGTAGTTAGGGCTTGCTTTGAAGCCAATATGGAGCGCGATCCGCGTATTTTTGCCTTCGGTGAAGACGTTGGTAAAATTGGCGACGTTAACCAAGGTTTCTCTGGATTGCAAGAAAAATTTGGTGAACTCAGAGTCACCGATAAAGGAATCAGAGAATGGAGTATTTTGGGAGAAGGTATTGGTGCTGCAATGCGCGGACTTCGCCCAATTGCTGAAATTCAATACCTCGACTATTTACTCTATGCGCTCGAACCAATGAGCGATGATTTGGCTACCATGCAATATAGAACCAAGGGTGGACAAAAATCTCCGGTAATTGTGAGAACCCGCGGTCATCGTTTGGAGGGAATTTGGCACAGTGGTTCTCCTATGGGAATGATCATCAATGCCGTAAGAGGTATGCATGTTTGTGTTCCACGCAACATGACACAGGCGGCAGGTATGTACAACACCTTGTTGCGTTCCGACGAACCTGCATTGGTTGTAGAGTGCTTAAACGGATACCGTATTAAAGAAAAATTACCAAGCAATATTTCCGAATTTACAGTGCCTTTTGGTAAACCTGAAACTTTGAGATTCGGTGAAGATGTAACCTTGGTAACCTATGGTTCTTGCTGCCGTATTGCTGCAGAAGCCGCTGATATGTTGGCAGAAGCGGGCATTCGTGTTGAAATCATTGACGTTCAAACATTGTTGCCTTTCGATGTAAACCATAGCATTGTGGAAAGCATCAAAAATACCAACAGGGTGGTGTTCTTAGATGAAGACGTGCCTGGTGGAGCTTCCGCTTATATGTTGCAACAAGTGGTTGAAAATCAAGAAGCTTACAAATATCTAGATAGCAAACCAATCACCATTGCCGCCAAACCACACCGTCCGGCATACGGCAGTGATGGTGACTATTTTTCAAAACCAAGTGCCGATGAAGTGTACGCTACCATCTATCAAATGATGCATGAAGCAAATCCTTCAAAATGGCCGAGTTTATTTTAATATACTGTGAACCAACCCGTTATACATCCTTACTTAAGACTTAGTGGTTTAGAACCATTTACCCTAACCCCCGATACCAACTTTGTCAATATCGGAGAAAGAACCAATGTTACTGGTAGTAAGAAATTTGCCCGTTTGATTTTATCGGGAGATTACAACACTGCCCTCGATATTGCCCGCCAACAAGTAGAAAATGGTGCTCAAATTATCGACGTTAACATGGATGAAGGGATGCTCGATGGTGTTCAAGCAATGACAACCTTCCTCAATTTAATTGCCTCAGAACCAGATATTTCCAGAGTGCCAATTATGATTGATAGCAGCAAATGGGATGTGATTGAAGCGGGACTTAAATGCTTGCAGGGAAAAGGAATTGTCAATTCAATATCCCTCAAAGACGGAGAAGCCGCCTTTATCCAAAAAGCCAAATTGGTGAAACGCTACGGTGCTGCCGTTGTGGTGATGGCATTTGATGAAACAGGACAAGCCGATACATTTGAACGCAAAATTCAAGTCTGCAAAAGAAGTTACGATTTACTTGTAAATGAGGCCAATTTCAATCGCAATGATATCATTTTCGACCCGAATATTTTGACCGTTGCAACCGGAATTGATGAACATAACAACTACGCCGTTGATTTTATCAATGCAACCCGTTGGATCAAGGAAAACTTACATGGTGCGAAAGTAAGCGGTGGTATTTCGAATATTTCTTTCTCATTTCGTGGTAACGACCCTGTGCGCGAAGCCATGCATGCTGCATTTCTATATCATGCCATCAAAGCGGGGCTCGACATGGGAATTGTGAATGCCGGAATGATTGAAGTGTACGAAGAAATTCCAAAAGAATTGCTTGAACATTGCGAAGACGTTCTGCTCAACCGTAGATCAGATGCAACCGAACGCTTGGTGAATTTCGCCGAAACAGTAAAAGGCAAAAAGATCGAAAAAGTTGAAGAACAAGAATGGCGTTCTTTTCCTGTTGAAGAACGTTTAAAGCATAGCCTTGTTAAAGGCATAACAGAATTTATTGACCAAGATACCCAAGAAGCTTTGGATCTCCTAAATGATCCTTTAGGGGTTATTGAGGGACCATTGATGGCGGGAATGAACTATGTAGGAGATTTATTTGGTGCAGGGAAAATGTTCTTGCCTCAAGTGGTAAAGTCGGCCCGTGTAATGAAAAAATCTGTGGCTTACCTTCAACCTTTCTTAGAAGCTCAAAAACTGAACAATCCCAACGCACGTGCTCAAGGTAAAATCCTTCTCGCAACTGTAAAAGGTGATGTTCATGACATTGGTAAGAATATTGTAGGTGTTGTACTTGCTTGTAACAACTACGAAATAGAAGATATGGGTGTGATGGTGCCTGCCGATAAAATATTGGCTCGTGCCAAAGAATGGGGCGCCGACATCATTGGATTGAGCGGACTCATTACCCCAAGTTTAGACGAAATGGTTCACGTAGCATCAGAAATGAACCGTTTGGGCATGAAACAACCCCTGTTAATTGGTGGCGCTACAACTTCAAGGGTTCATACCGCTGTAAAAATTGCGCCGCAAACCCAATACCCCGTGATTCACGTGCTCGACGCAAGTCGTTCGGTTCCAGTTGCCGGACAACTATTGAATCCTGAAACCTATCACATTTTCTCAGACAAACTTCGCCAAGAATATAGCGAGTTGGCAGATAATCATGCCAAACGTCAATCAATCAAAGATTTTATCCCTTATGATGAGGCCGTAAAAAATGGCCTTGTTCACAACAATGTCGTTTCAAAACCAAATCAACTTGGGTTTTATCAGTTGAAAAACATTGATATTCAAACATTAAGAGAAACCATTGACTGGACGCCTTTCTTCCAAACTTGGGAATTGGCCGGTCGATATCCAGATATTCTTCAAGATGAAATTGTGGGAACAGAAGCCCAAAAATTGTTTCATGATGCCAATGCAATGTTGGATGAATGGACACAAAATCAGTCTGTTCAATGTGAGGCTTCCTATTTCATTTTGCCCGTAAAAAGAAGCAACGATGATGTGACTGTTTACCACCACGAAAATCAATCTGAGGCACTGGCTAAATTTCACTTTTTAAGACAACAGCGCAAACTGTCTAATGGGGTTCCTAACTTGTCATTGGCCGATTTCTTATCTCCTTCGGAGATGGATTATTTGGGGGGATTTGCGGTTACGGCTGGAATTAACCTTAAACCCATAGTAGAAGCTTTCGAATCAAACCACGATGACTATAACAGCATCATGGCCAAAGCGTTGGCCGATAGATTGGCGGAGAGTTTGGCTGAGTACTTACACCTCAAAGTGAGAACTGAATATTGGGGCTATGCAAACAGCGAAAATCTTTCAAACGAAGATTTGATTCGTGAAAACTACCGTGGAATCAGACCTGCACCTGGCTACCCAGCTTGTCCCGATCACTCTGAAAAAGCCACCTTATTCAACTTGTTCGAAAAGCAGTTTCCTTTGCAAATATCCCTCACTGAAAGTATGGCCATGATGCCTGCAGCCAGTGTGAGTGGGTTCTATTTTGCCAATGAACAATCCAAGTATTTTGCAGTAGGAAAACTCAGTCAAGACCAAGTTGAAAACTATTCAGAACGCAAAGGAATGTCCCTCAAAGAAATTGAGCGTTGGTTGAGTCCCGTTTTGGGTTATTAAATCCTCAGAAAATTACTTTTTGAACGGATTGCTATACGCAGGGTTGGTGAGGAACTTCTGATCTGTCATAGACAGTAAATAAGCTTTCAAATCTGCTTTCTGCTGTGCCGACAAATTCAAGTGAATGCCGCCGTGATCCATTAATGGATGCAAATTTGGAGAATTAAAGTTTACCTTATCGCTGTAGTGGTCAATCACTTCATCGAGGGTTTTGAAACGACCGTCGTGCATGTAAGGCCCTGAAACTTCAATATTAAGCAAAGAGGGGGTTTTGAAGAGCCCAACGCTCGTAGGTTTATTGTCTATGGCACCCAAACCTTTATCTGTAGGCACTGCGTCTAGACCATTGTTTGCAAAACCACCCATATTCAAATTTTGTTGTTGCACCAATTCGCCACCATGGCAATGAAAACAGTCGGCACCATTGGTTACACCGTTTTTGAAATCCACCAAGCCATTGAATAGAAATGCACCTCGCAACTCAGATTGCGACATTAGTTGAACGCTATCGCCTGGAAAGAAGCGGTTGAAACGAGAGTTATTACTCACGATGGTGAGCATGAATTGCTCCATGGCTTTGGCCATATCCACCAAATTTGGTGGATGACCGAATGCTTTATTAAAGTACTCTTTGTAACGCGCAATATTTTTAAGTTTACCCTCCAATTTCGGCAAGGTCATGGCCATTTCATTGTGTGCTTGAATGGGTTCGAACACAAGGTCTCTCAAATTATTGACTCTTAAGTCCCAGAAAAACTTCTTGCTGTAAGCCATGTTGAACAACGAAGGGGCGTTGCGATGGGTTTTCAATCCGAAAGCACCAGATGAAACAGGCATAGGATCGGCAAAAGCAAATTCTTGCTTATGACAAGAGGCGCAGCTGATGCTACTGTCGTAAGATAATACCGGATCATAAAAAAGCATCCTACCCAAATAAACACCTTCCAGAGTAAATGGATTATCGGAAGGTAAAGGTGGTATTCCAAATTCTTTCGGAAAGATGTCCAAGGCTGAAATTTGGGTGGGCACATACGTACTTGTGCTATTTGAGCCCGCATTTCCCTCTTTCTGACAAGAAGAAATCGTAGCAATCATCAGAAAAACAATTACACTATTTTTTGCATTTTTTACAAATTTCATGAGTGTGATGTTTTGAATGTTGAACGTCAATTAAGATTAATCTTGTTGTAAATTACTCTACCGCTGTTAAGGTAAATGCAGCAACGATATTTTGAACCACTTTATCCATGAGGGCTACTTCTGCAGTACCTTCAGAATGACTTACCGAGCCACTCGCAAGTTTGATGCTATTAGGATTTGCGAAAAAATCTTCTGCATTGCTACGAATGTTTGCTGTCTTCAATGTTTTGCCGATGGTAAAATTCAAATTCAAGGTGATTTTTTTGGGATATCTATCTGTTGCAGTATGAAAACTAAAACCTTGAATGGTATTGCTGCTCGAATCTTTTTTGTAATTTCCATCCAAAGCATGAAAAATGTAACCACTAGACCAGCCCCAATGCAATCCAGTTGTGAACCCATTTAAAGGATGATTGGCTGGCCACTTTGCCGGATCATCATGATTCACATCATAATCCAAACCAAGCAAAAAAGTAATGCCTTTGTAATCTCCTTCTGGAATGTTTCTAACTGTTCTGGAATTTTTACTCGACTCCAAATAATTCACATACTGATACCCATCTCCCAATTGAACCGTATCTCCGTTAGTTTTGATCAATGCAACATGCGATAATATCATGGCCCAATTCGATACTGCCATTCTCTCTCCTTCAGATTTTGGAACATGCCCTATGCCCGAAATTTCAGATACATCTTTACCACCCAACAAACCCGTAAATTTCAATGTTATCCCATTGGAATTGTCGACTACCACAGGTGGATTGTTTTTCTCTGGTTCACACGAAGTCATCAATACCATCAACGCCAACGCAACCGCGCCAGCATACATTGCAGTTTTTAAAGTTTTAGCCATTTCTTCGAATATACTAAATTTTCTGTATTTATCCTAATAAAATAGGTGCCACGAGCGAGTTGCGACATGTCCAAGAGCATATTTCCCGTAGTTCCTTGATTGAGAAACACCTCCCGCACTTTGTCGCCAATTGCATTGTATACCTCTATCTTTTTTAAATTCGGATTCCGTGAATACACCCGTAAAATATCGGTACCGGGATTTGGCAGCAACCAAATTTCCTCGTTCTGTATGGTATTCTGGTTGACCCCTCCAACCGACGCCTTAGCCAAGACTGTCACATTTGGGTCAAAAATGGCCGTATCACAAGAAAAAGGCAATTCAAAAACAAATGAATCACTCAACTTGCTTGGTTCAAATACCATCAATTTTGATGTCGATTTGTTCTGAAATAAAACTGGGACCTTCACAAACCAAAAAGGAACTTCAGCATTGGAAGGGGTTTGATCAATTTTCACCTTCATTTTATTGCCAACTTGATTCCAATTAATTTTCAAATAAGGAAATCCTTCTCCAAAAAACCACTGTTGAAAAAATACAGACAAATCCATTCCTGAAGCTTTCTCCATCTCGAATTGTAACTCAGGGGTATATCCAAATCCATATGCATTTGTTCCCGACAGATAATTTCTACACCCTTGAAAAAAAGCCGAATCACCAATCTTATTCCTCAACATGTGGAGCACCCAAGCCCCCTTGTTGTATGTTAATCGTCCATTGAAAAGCACATTGACTTTGGAGGTATCTGAGGGACAAACGCTGCCATTCGGATCACTACAAATATCATTTCTCATGCCTCTGAGCTTGGTTCTAAAGTCATTTGGTGACTTTAAAAATTCGTAGGTTAAACACGTCAAATAAGTTGCAAAACCTTCATTTAACCATAAATCTTGCCAACTACCACAAGTAACCATATCGCCAAACCACATATGGGCGAGCTCATGAGCCATTAAATCAAACGAAAAATTAACCATAAAGCTCATGGTTTGATGCTCCATTCCTCCGCCCCATGTAAATTGAGCATGACCATATTTCTCTTTGATGAAGGGATATCGGGTAAACAAACTATCGAACAGCCTCAACATCGGCAATATGGGCTTTGTTTCTTCAAAAGCCGTATTTTTAAATTGAGGAAATACATAGTTTAAGACCGGCATTGAGTCATTATAATTTCTAAATTTCGCATAATGCGTAAATTCATCGTAATTGGTAACCGCTATAGCAACTAAATACGTAGCAATTGGATAACGATGTTTCCAATGAAAAACAATGGCTGTATCTCCTTCCAAAGTGGTGTCAACCAACAATCCATTTGATCCAACCTTCAACGTTTTATCTGTATGTACGAAAATATCTATTGAATCAATTTTGTCGTGTAAAGTTTGCTTACAAGGCCACCAAGAAGGAGCTCCATAAGGTTGACTTAAGGTATGAATAACAGGTCCAGTTTTGTGATTGTCGTACACAAACGACCCAAAACCCGAACCATTTGCTGGGTATCCCTCATAAAAGATTTCAAATGAATCTTGAACGTTTTGCAACCATTTTCCAGACTTGTAAACGTATAGCGCATCACCCTTTCTCGTAAAATTTGCTGGCGCACCTTGGTACAAAACCTGACTTACCGTAAGTCCGCTCACGATATCAACTCCCAAAGAATCAATATCTTCAACCACTGTAAATTTAAACAAGACAGAACCTTTGAAAAAGGCATTCTTTTTAGGATTCACAAACCAATTACAACGGTGATAATCAATATTATAACCGTGATTCACCACTGAAGAACCTCGACGTTGAATTCTAGCTATAACATTGGCTTTTTCAGCACAAATTAACTCTTCGGGCACCTGAGCAACCGTCCCTCCGAATAAAAAAAAGGTTAAAGCAAATACCAATCGGAACTTCATTACACAAAGTTCGTGAATTTTAGTGATAGATTTTAAGCGACGCTCAAAA
This sequence comes from uncultured Rhizobium sp., assembly GCA_964645755.1. GTDB lineage: Bacteria > Bacteroidota > Bacteroidia > NS11-12g > UBA955 > VMCP01. Next base: position 5,234 of record CAZYBT010000070.1, on the reverse strand, counting down.
AGCGCGTTATTTGCAATGTGAAATACAAATGGTTGCCCGTTTTCTTGATTGTGCTGTTGGGATGTGTGTGGGGAAGTTCCTTTATTTTAATGAAAAAAGGGTTGCAAGTATTTAGTCCAGTGCAAGTTGCAGGACTTCGACTCACCTTAGCAGGAATTTTTTTATTTCCATGGTTTCTAAAATACTCGGTATTCAAATCTTACCACCACCCTTTTATCGAAGAACATTTATCCAAAACGGAAGATTCAAAAGTAAAAGTGGTTCAACCTAAAGACTATTTTTATTTGTTCATGAGCGGAATCATTGGCAATGCCATACCTGCACTATTTTTTAGTATTGCTGGACAACGAATTCCTTCAGGATTAAGTGGTATTTTGAATGCATTTACTCCAATGTTTACTTTGCTCATGGGCGTTTGGTTCTTTAAAGACAAACTCAGTAAAAACGGACTTCTCGGAGTGGTTACCGGGTTAATTGGAGCGCTATTTCTATTCGGTCCAAGTTTGCTACTAGGCGGACAAAAAATTGATCCAATTGGTGCCATGTTGCCGCTTTTGTCGGCGCTCATGTATGGCTATAACATCAACATTATCAAACACAAACTGTCGCATTTGCCATCCATGGTAAAAACAGCCTACCCCTTTGTTTTTGTAGGATTTATTTATGCCTTTATTCTTTGGAAAACCGACATACTGAGCGTTTGGGAACAGCATCCGCAGCAGGCATGGACAAGTTTTGGCTACATGTTCTTGTTAGGTTTTGTTGGAAGCGCATTGAGCATGGTTATTTTTAACTATTTAATTTTACATACTTCAGCACTTGTAGCCTCAACCAATACTTTTATCATTCCCGTAACTGCTGTCATGTGGGGACTGTTAGACCACGAAACACTGTCGTGGAACATTTTCATTGGATTGGGATTCCTCCTAACTGCGGTTTATATGATTATGCGAAAACGCAATTAAATTGCATTTTCAATAACCGTGAACATTCGCTATTTTTGTGTAAATCATGGCGAACCATTCATTCTTAGCGGCATTGAATATTGAGCAAAATATTCCTAGTGCAAGCACTGGATTACAACATTTTCACTGCAACCAAACCCAAAAATATGTTGATGTGAGTCCTGTAGACTCATTTAAAATAACAGAATTCAACGAATGCGATTCAGATACCTATGAAATGGTGGTGACAAGAGCATTAGAAGCACAAAAAATCTGGCGCACTTGGCCTGCACCCAAAAGGGGAGAAATTGTCCGTCAAATTGGCGAAGCACTTCGTACCCACAAAGAAAATTTGGGGGCTTTGGTGAGTTATGAAATGGGAAAAAGTTTACAAGAAGGTCTTGGAGAAGTTCAAGAAATGATTGATATCTGTGATTTTGCGTTGGGATTAAGCCGTCAGCTATATGGTTTAACCATGCACAGTGAACGTCCCAACCACAGAATGTATGAACAATGGCACCCAATAGGCGTTGTGGGCATCATTTCTGCTTTCAACTTTCCAGTTGCGGTTTGGAGTTGGAATGCAATGATTGCCGCAATCTGTGGAAATTCCTGTATTTGGAAGCCTAGTGAAAAAACACCAGCAACTGCTCAAGCTGTTCAACATATTTTAAAAGAAGTTTGCACCAAGAATGAACTGCCAGAAGGATTGTTTTCTGTCATTCAAGGGGGCAAAACTGTGGGTGAATGGATGTCGAAAGATCACAGAATTCCTATGATATCTGCTACTGGTAGCACCAGGATGGGCAAACAAGTTGGCGAAATTGTAGGAGCCCGATTGGGTAAAACAATTTTAGAATTGGGTGGAAACAATGCCATCATTGTGTCAGAACATGCCAATTTAGAAATTGCAATAGTTGCCGTATTGTTTGGCGCAGTGGGTACTGCTGGCCAACGTTGTACATCGACCAGAAGGCTCATCATTCATGAATCAATTTATGAGTCTTTTAGAGACAAATTGGTTAAAGCTTACGCACAATTGCGCATTGGAAATCCGTTGGATGCACAAAATCACGTTGGTCCGTTAATCGACAAAGACGCTGTTTCGAATTACATGAATGCCATCGAAAAATTAAAAATGGAAGGCGGTAAAGTGTTATATGGTCATTCTATTTTGGAGGGACAAGGGTTTGAATCTGGATGTTATGTAATGCCGACCATTTGCGAAGGGGAAAATCATTTCCAAATTATTCAAGATGAAACGTTTGCACCCATTTTGTACTTAATGAAATACACAACTTTAGAAGAGGCAATTGCACTGCAAAATGGGGTTAAACAAGGTTTATCAAGCGCCATTTTCACAGATAATTTACAGGAAGCAGAGGCATTTTTATCGGCAACGGGTTCAGATTGCGGCATCGCGAATGTAAACATTGGAACATCAGGTGCTGAAATTGGAGGAGCCTTTGGTGGCGAAAAAGAAACCGGAGGCGGTCGCGAAAGCGGTTCTGACGCTTGGAAAGCCTATATGCGCCGTCAAACAAACACCATCAATTATGGAAAAACGTTGCCATTAGCGCAAGGGATTAAATTTGATTTGTAAATAAAATATGAAAAAAGAGTTTAAAGATTACATAATAGATGATCTCAGATAACAAAAAACCTCCCTTTGGGAGGTTTTTTTATGTCCTTCAAAAAATAAAGACGGTTAGAACTGTTGTCCAATGAAGAAGTGCACCTGAGTAGGTTGACCACTTTTCGGAACATCTTTGAAATCAAAACCCCAGGCATAATCCAAGCCAATAAGTCCGAACATAGGCATAAACAATCTCACACCAACACCGGCAGATCGCTTCAATTGGAAAGGATTGTATTTGCTTATATCTGACCATGCATCACCAGCTTCAGCGAAAGCCAATGCATACACAGTGGCAGTTTGACCTGTTGTGATTGCTTGTCGCAATTCCATTGTAAACTTGTTAAAGATTGGAGCACCGGCAGACCCACCCATAGCCGTTTGAGAAATGGTGTAATTATCATACCCTCTTTGAGAGATAATCTCAGTAGCCGCAATGTTAAATCCAAAAATACCAGCTCCACCCACTTGGAAACGCTCGAAGAAAGTAGGACCAATTACCGGATTATAATAACCTAAGAATCCGAATCTAGTTTTGGCCATTAAAACCAATTTCTTATAAATTGGGGTATACCATTCAGCATCAAACTTAAATTTATAAAATTCTGCCCACTTAAACTTCTCTGTTAAGGGCATATTCGCGTAATCTTTTTTGATGATATAGCTCAAAGGAGGTGTCGCCTGAATTGAAGTTGTAATGTTGCTTCCAGAAGTTGGATAGATTGGATCACTCACCGAACTTCTTGCAATTGTAACCTGGAAAGATGGGTTATAAGATATTCCCTGGAATCCTGTTGGAAATCCATAATACGCACCATCCATATTTTGCATTCGATAACGTTGGAAACTCACCAAATATTGAATGTTGAAGAAATCATCTGGCCATTTCAATCGCTTACCCATACTTACGTTGATACCCGTGTTAAAGAATGCTTTTTTTAGCGGGTCGTCTGATTGACGAAAATCAAAACTATTTACTGTATGGAATATCGAAACCGACAATGAATTAGGCTTATTACCACCCAACCACGGCTCTGTGAAAGAAAATGTATAACCCTGATAATTGGCACCATTAGATTGTGCTCTCAACGATAATTTTTGACCGTCTCCAGTAGGAACTGGATTCCATAATTTGGGATGGAATAATTTCCTTGCACTAAAATTATTCAAAACAATACCCGCTGTTCCTATTAATGTAGGTGTGGTACTGTAGCCATTACCTCCCCAACCACCACTCAATTCAATTTGATCAGAGGGTTTCTCAACAAGTTTATATTCAATATCCACTGTTCCATCGGATGCATTTGGCTTAGGATTTACATTCAATTGTTCTGGATCGAATAAGCCAATCGCTGCCAAATCCCTCATTGTTCTTTGAATATCGGTTCTTGAAAATGTATTTCCTGGTTTGGTTCTTAATTCGCGCAAAATAACACGATCAGAAGTTTTTGTGTTGCCTACCCAAGAAACCCTACCAATTACGGCTTGCGGTCCTTCGGTAATGCGAACTTCAAGATCAATGCTGTCATTTACAACTCCCACTTCAACGGGCATCATGTTAAAAAACAAATAACCTGCATCCATGTATAAACTTTGAATATCAAATCCGCCAGGATTGCTAAACAATCGCTCATCGAGTAAAGTTTGATTGAAGATATCTCCTTTTTTTATACCCAACAATGTATCAAGCAAAGAGGTTCTATATTTTACATTTCCCTTCCAGTTGATAGATCTAAAGCGATAAAGATTTCCTTCTACCAAATTTACATGCACCAACAATCTATCATCTCCAAACATGGTTACACTATCGGCAATAATTCTTGCATCTCTGTATCCTTTAGCATGATATTTTTGAATGATATTTGATTTTTCTTCTTCAAATTGAGATTCAATATATTTTGAACTTGCAAAGATGTTCCACTTCAATTTGGTTCTTTTTATTTTCTTGATAGACGCTCTTAGTTCTTTCTCACTCAATGCAGAATTACCCGTAAAAACAAAGTCTCTCACTTTAACTTTCGGTCCTTTATTAACCACAAAATCAAAATTCTCGAAACCTTGCATAGGCTTTCCTTCTTTATTCAGAGCTTGAGGGCGTTTTACGGAAACTTGAACATTGTAAAACCCCTTTTCTTGATAAAACTTCTCAATTTTCTGAATCGAACGATTCACTAAATTCGGTGTGATATATATACCGCGTGTTAATCCAATTTCTTCTTTCAAGGTTTTCGCTTGAGAATTGGAAATATTTAAAAAACGATGTCCGTTTAATCTCGGTTGTTCCTGTACTACAAATTGAATGGTCACAGAATTATTGGCCCCTGGAAGAAAATAAACCTGAATATCACTAAAATAATCTTGCTTCCATACATTTTCAATTGCCTTTGGAATGTCGTTGCCTGGTACTTTAATTTCTTGACCAATGGATAAACCTGAATAAAGAATTACCATGGCTTTTTGCACTGGTTTTCCAGAAATTTCGGTTACAATGATATTTTTTATTTTATAAGTAGCAGGTTCAACGAAGTTATAATCAATACTTTGTGCATTTTTATATGCACTATCGTTCAGTTGGGCATTCAAAATACCCGTTAAACTTAAAACGATCATTAAAATCAGTTTCCTCATGAATTATTTTGCAATCTGTTCTGTTG
>CAZYBT010000069.1:0-14352 GCA_964645755.1 uncultured Rhizobium sp. | reverse complement strand
GTTGATCATTGGTGATCGTCAAACTGGTAAAACTGCAATTGCTCTAGATACAATCATCAACCAAAAAGAATTTTTTGAAGCAGGTAATCCAGTTTATTGTATTTATGTTGCTTGTGGTCAAAAAGAATCAACTGTAAAACAAGTTGTGAAATCTCTAGAAGAGAGTGGAGCAATGCCTTACACAATTGTTGTGTCTGCACCTGCGTCTGCTCCTGCACCATTGCAGTTCTTTGCCCCTATGGCAGGTTGCGCAATTGGTGAGTTCTTCCGCGACTTAGGTATGCCAGCTTTGGTTGTTTACGACGATTTGTCTAAGCAAGCAGTAGCTTACCGTGAGGTATCATTGTTACTTCGTCGTCCACCTGGACGTGAAGCATATCCAGGGGATGTTTTCTACTTGCATAGCCGTTTGCTTGAGAGAGCTTGTAAATTGAATGCGAATGATTCAATTACGCAAAACATGAACGATTTGCCAGAAGGATTGAAAGGCATGGTTAAAGGTGGTGGTTCGTTAACGGCTTTGCCGATTATTGAAACACAAGCCGGAGACGTTTCAGCTTATATTCCAACTAACGTAATTTCAATTACTGATGGTCAAATCTTCCTTGAGTCTAATTTGTTTAACTCAGGTGTTCGTCCAGCAATTAACGTAGGTATCTCTGTATCACGTGTTGGTGGTAATGCACAAATTAAATCAATGAAAAAGGTTGCAGGTACGTTGAAACTTGACCAAGCTCAGTATCGTGAGTTAGAGGCATTCTCTAAATTTGGATCTGATTTGGATGCAGCAACTAAATCTGTATTGGATAAAGGTTCTCGTAACGTAGAAATCTTGAAACAAGCTCAATATAGTCCTTTTTCAGTAGAAAAGCAAATTGCTATCATTTATTTGGGTACATCTAATTTGTTGCGTTCTATCCCTGTAAATAAAGTTCGTGAGTTTGAAACAGCTTATTTGGAATATTTAGAAGCGAAACACAAAGATACTTTGAACGCATTGCGTGCGGGCAAATACGATGATTCAATAACTTCAGTTCTTGCGAAGGCTGGTGCTGAAATTGCTCAAAACTATTCTGCTTAATACAAATTATGCCAAGTCAAAAAGAAATACGAGCTCGAATTTCATCAACCATTGGTACACAACAAATTACCAAGGCAATGAAATTGGTTTCGGCAACAAAACTTCGTAAAGCGAGTGAGGCCATTGTAAAGATGCGACCATATGCTCTCAAATTGCAAGGTATCATGTCGAATCTTCAAGAGAGTGCCGATGATGAACGTTTGGCAGTGTACTTTCAAAATCGCGAAGTAAAAAGTGTTTTGTTGGTAGTGGTAACGAGCGACCGTGGACTTTGTGGAGCATTCAATGCAAACGTTGTAAAAAGAGCGAAGCAATTGCTTGAAAACGATTACAAAGACTTGGAGAAAAAAGGCAAAGTAAGAATTCTTTGTGTTGGTAAAAAAGGTGCTGAAGGATTGAAGCGTTATGGCTATACCTGTGATACAACTTTCGTATCAAATTTGGTTGACCTTTCTGCTGCCTCTGCATTTGAGTTTTCGCAATACGTGATAGATCAATATTTGAGTGGTTCATGCGATAAAGTTGAGATTGTTTACAATCAGTTTAAAAATGCTGCGACACAAATTTTAACCAATGATGTTTTGCTTCCTATTACCAAAATGGAAAGTGGAGCTGCAAATAACAACTCCGACTATATTTTTGAGCCTGGTAAAGTGGAAATTTTACAAGATTTGATTCCTAGAAGTTTGAAAACACATATCTATCGTGCATTTTTAGATTCTTTGGCTTCTGAACATGGTGCTCGTATGATTTCAATGGATAAAGCAACCGACAATGCTGGTGAGTTATTGAGAACATTGAAGTTAGCGTATAACCAAGCACGTCAGGCTGCAATTACCCGCGAAATCTCAGAAATTGTGGGTGGGGTTGCTGCTCTAGAAGGATAACCTGATTAAAATGAATAAAAAAAAGACCGTTTCAAACGGTCTTTTTTTTTATCCCTCATCCAATCTGAAAACTTGTATATACTTGTGTGTGTCTTTTATTTTTTGTACCAATTGATCTAAATGGTCTGCAGTGTTAACCAATACCTCCACTTGACCTCCGAAGGTGCCATCTTCATTGGCTCGAATATTGATGGCTTTCATGTTTACCGCCATATCTTTTGATATAATATCGGCAATTTTACTCACAATTCCAACATCATCAATTCCACTAACACTTAACTTAGCATCAAACGATTTTTGATAGCCATCAGTTCTCCATTGTGTTGGAATGATTCGGTAGCCATATTGACTCATTAATCGGGTGGCATTCGGACAGTTGGTTCTGTGAATCTTGACTCCATCACTCACAGTAATAAATCCAAAAATAGAATCTCCTGGTAATGGATTACAGCACTTAGAGAGCGAATAGGGCATTTCAAAGTCGTCACCAATGATGATTTGTTTGACTGATTTCTTCTTTTCTTTGGCTGGTGGTAGAGATTCGCTAATTTTTACTTTAGGTGGGAAAATAATTTCAAGAAGTAATTCTTTGTTGATTTTAATTTTGCCCTCTGCTACAGCGTGAAAAAATTCGTTATTTGATTGATATTGATAATGTTTTACCATTAAAACAATATATTTATCTAAGAAATCAATATGGTGTTTTCGATATAATCTCTGTAAGATTGATTTCCCCAATCCGGCTTGTTTTGATTTTTCGTCTTTTAGAAATTCACGAATTTTACTTTTAGCCCTTGCAGTGTGCACCACACTGAGCCAATTTGGGGTTGCTCTGTATTTTTGAGTTGTGAGGATTTCCACAATATCCCCATTTTTTAGGGGATGATTAATCGGTACCAATTTATTATTTACTTTGGCTCCAATGGTTTTCATTCCAACTTCTGTATGAATGGTAAACCCAAAATCTAGAGCGGTTGATCCAACTGGCATCGGCTTTACATCACCTTTTGGGGTGAAAACATAGATTTCTTCTCCAAGCAATGAATACCTGAACTCATTCACCAAATCAAGAGCCGATAAATCGTTGTTCTCTATAGTTTCTTTAACCGCATTGATCCAATGTTCAAAAGCTTCCTCTTGCGGGGTGTGTGAATTGTCGGGTTGACCAGCCTTATATTTCCAATGTGCTGCCAGACCTCTTTCGGCAATATCGTCCATTCTTTTTGAACGGATTTGCACTTCAACCCAACGTCCTTTAGGACCAAGAACTGTAGTATGCAAAGCTGAATATCCGTTGTTTTTAGGATGACTTAACCAGTCGCGTAAACGTCCCTCATGCGAACGATATTTATCGGTAATAATGGAGTAAACCCTCCAGCAATCGGCTTTTTCTAGAAATAGGGGCGAGTTTACAATGACACGAATTGCGAATGCATCGAAGACTTCTTCAAACGGAATTCCTTGTTTCACCATTTTACGATGAATACTGTAGATGCTTTTCGGTCGACCTTTAATTTCAGTGATATCTAAACCTGAGGCATCGAGTTCAAGTTTAATAGGTTCAATAAATTCCCGGATATAGCGTTGGCGAGAGAGCTTTGATTCTGCAATTTTGAGAGAAATTTCTCTGTAAGCAACTGGCTCTGTAAACTTTAACGCTAGATCTTCCATCTCCGTTTTAATTGCATTCAAACCCAATCGATGGGCTAGGGGAGCATAAATATAGAGTGTTTCTGATGCGATTTTCAGTTTAGTATTTTCTGAAACTGAGCCTAAGGTTCTCATGTTGTGGAGTCTATCACACAATTTGATGAGAATGACCCTGAGATCCTCGCCCAAGGTGAGAATCATTTTTTTGAAATTCTCGGCTTGTATGCTGGCATCTCGATCAACAGTTTCAAAAACCACGGAGATTTTGGTTAGTCCATTGATAATTTCGGCAACTTTATCTCCGAACTTATGTTCAATGTCGTCTAGGGTTATGTCTGTATCTTCAACAACATCGTGCAACAAGGCACAAACTACGGAAGTGGTTCCTAAACCAAGTTCTCCTGCCGCAATTTGAGCAACCGCAAGTGGGTGAAAGATATAAGGTTCGCCACTTTTTCTAACCATTCCTTCGTGTGCACGTGCTGCAAGATCGAAGGCAGCACGTATCACAGAAATTTTTTCTTTAGGGAGATCTTCCCCAAGAGTTTTTAATAGGGTTTTGTAGCGTTTAAGTAATTCGCTACGATATGCTTCATAAACTTCGCCGTCTAGTAATGCCATCGGCAATTATTTGCTTAATTCTGCAAAATATTTGAAAAATTGGGGGATGGTTTCAATTCCTTTGAAGTAATTGAAAACGCCGTAATGTTCGTTGGGACTATGAATTGCATCACTATCTAAACCAAAACCCATTAACACCGTTTTTGTTTCTAATTCTTTTTCAAATAGCGCAACAATAGGAATACTTCCACCACCGCGAGTAGGAATTGGATCCACCCCAAAAGTTTCTTTCATTGCTAAAGAAGCTGCATTGTATGCAATACTCGTGGTAGGAGTTAAAACAGGTTCGCCACCATGATGAGGGGTTACCTTTACTTTAACGCCTGCTGGGGCGATACTTTCGAAGTGTTTTTGAAAGATTTCAGTGATTTTTTCACTACTTTGGTTGGGCACCAAACGCATAGAAATTTTGGCATACGCTTTTGATGGCAAAACTGTTTTTGCTCCTTCGCCAATATAACCACCCCAAATTCCATTCACATCAAGTGTAGGTCGTATTCCAGTTCTTTCGATCGTTGTAAACCCTTTTTCACCCAAAACATCATCAACATCTAAATGCTTTTTGTAATCATTTATGTCGAATGGAATTCTCGCTAATTCTGCTCTGTCTTCTTCAGATACAACTGCTACATCATCATAAAACTCTGGAATCGTAATGTGTCTGTTTTCATCGTGCAAACTGGCAATCATGGTACAAAGCGCGTTGATTGGATTTGCAACTGCTCCACCATAAACACCGCTATGTAAATCAATTCTTGGTCCGGTAACTTCCACTTCAACATAACTGAGGCCTCTTAGTCCAACATCTATAGATGGGCAATCGTTTGCAATAATGGCAGTATCAGAAATTAGGATAACATCGGCTTTTAGTTTCTCTTTATTTGCTTTACAATATGTTCCAAGGTTATTGCTACCAACCTCCTCTTCTCCCTCAATCATAAATTTGATGTTGCATTTGAGGGAATTCGTATTCATCATTGTTTCAAATGCTTTCACGTGCATGAAAAACTGCCCTTTATCATCGCAAGCACCACGGGCATAGATTTTATTATCAATGATTGTTGGTTCAAAGGGTGGGGTGTTCCATAGTTCATTAGGAACCGATGGTTGTACATCGTAATGCCCATAAACCAAAACTGTAGGCAATGAGGCATCTATTATTTTTTCTCCGTAAACAATCGGATTTCCAGCGGTTTCTTCCAAAACCACATTTTCAGCGCCAGCGGCAATCATGAATTCTGCAACTTTTTCAGCACATTTGCGAACGTCACCAGCAAAAGCAGAGTCGGCACTGATGCTTGGAATACGCAGTATATCAAACAATTCGCTTAAGAAACGATCTTTGTTTGATTCAATATAATTGTTAATTGACATAGTTGCAATTTACGAATGAATTGCAGTTTGTACAAAGGAAAAAATGTAAAATTAAACGAGAAAACAATTTAATTTGTTTGACCCTGATTGAATTTCGAATTTTCCTTTCGAGCCAAGGCTTCTTTTTTCTTAAAGTCTTTAAAAAAATAGATGACAGCAGCAAAAACAACTACTGTAAAAACGACTTCCCATAAAAATACGTCGCTTTTAAATGCCTCTTTGGTGTAGCTAGCAGTATCTCTCATGTTTTCAGATATTAAAGTTGAATAACAGGGATTTCTCCTTCAACCACTAAACGACCAAGGGTTTTTTGTTTGACTTCCTCAACGCTCACCCCAGGGGCAATTTCTTTGAGTTCAAATCCTCTATCGGTGATGTCGAAAACCCCCAATTCGGTGACAACTTTTTTAACACAAGCCAATCCGGTAAGTGGTAAACTACATTTAGGCAAAAGTTTGCTTTCTCCAGCTTTGTTGGTATGTTGCATTGCAACAATGATATTCTTTGCTGAAGCCACTAAATCCATGGCTCCTCCCATGCCTTTGACCATTTTTCCGGGAATTTTCCAATTGGCAATGTCGCCATTGTCTGAAACTTCCATGGCACCGAGAACAGTTAAGTCTACTTTTCCTGCGCGGATCATCCCAAAACTCGTTGCACTATCGAATATGGATGAACCGTTAACTTTTGTGATGGTTTGTTTCCCAGCGTTGATTAAATCTGCATCTTCCTCTCCCTCAAACGGAAATGGACCCATTCCTAATAGACCATTTTCACTTTGCAAAACTACTTCCATGCCTTCAGGAATATAGTTGGCAACCAAAGTAGGAATGCCTATTCCCAAATTTACATAATAACCATTTTGCAACTCTCGCGCTATGACCTTTGCAATTCCAAATTTATCTAACATGCTTCACAAATTTCAATAAAAAAAATCATATTCTTGCAACATTTACTCGCCTTTTCCGATTATTTCTGAATTTGTTGCTTCAATTGTTGAAGTGTCACATTTCGTGAATTTGCTCTTCTATTCATCAATTTTAAAACCCTGTTTAAATAGGCATCGCATTGTGGAGTTTCATCAAATTTCATGTGTAATTCTGCCAGAAACATTAAAGCTTCAATTTGGTCAGGGTTTAATTCTAAAGTTTTCAGCATCAATTTTTTAGCTTCAGCAAATTGTCCCTCAAGAAAATAACAACTTGCTAAATTCAATAAAGTTAATTCGTGTTTTTGCGATTTTTGCAAATTTATCTTTAAAACATCTTTTGCCGCTTGAACGTTTTTTTGACGAATTAAACAGTTTGCATATTCCGCACCAAAATCCAAATTGAGCTTCATTTGTTGATACGCTCGCTGATACCATTCACTTGCAGCCGATAAATCACCTGTTTTATCCATCGATTTTGCTACCCTGTAACAAAGCCATGCATCCGATTTTGCTGCATCTAATGACTTAGAAATTTCGACCACTTTTTGGTAATTACCCTTTAGGAAATTCAGCAACAATGCATTCTCACCCTCAGTTTCCTTCCCAATGATTTCAGTGGCTTTTTGAATATAAAGTGGATTTGGATCAAATTTTTCAAAGTAACTTAAATAGGCTTTCACCAACATAGATTTTTCTGGATTGGGATTGTTAACTGCATATAAACCCAATAATTTCCCTTTGTTTTTTTCTAAATTGATTGATTTTGAGGGACGCTGAATCTTGTGATCATGAACCAATACATGTGGAATGTCTTCTGAACCACTAGCTGGCATATGACAACCAACACATGCATTTTGATGATTTTGTTGAGAAACTGGAAGTTTACACTTTTTGAGTGTGCTTTTGATTGAAGATTCCGAATGGCAGTTTTGACATTGCTGATTGAAGCTCTGTATTTTTGTTTTTTTGACACTTACGTGCGGATCATGGCAATTAATGCAAGTGAAATTAATGTTAGGGTTGTAGGTTTCGTTATTTCCCTGATTGGTTTTGATGAAACACGCACTTTTTTGGAACCTGTCTGCATGTCCTGCCATCACGAAATAATCGTTATTTTCATATTTTGGCATGTAAATCTCAAAAACGTCACTCAGCTTCATTCCTGGTCTAAAATCAGTGAACTTTTTACCCGGTTTCAGAACGTTATTTCCTTGTAAATGACATCTTTGACAAATATCAATTTGCAAAGAAAAAGGCAGTCGTTTCGGGTTTACAATACTTCGATCTGCTTCTTTTTGAGTGTTGACAATGATTCCATTTCTTTTTTGATTGACATGAAGTTCTCCTGGTCCATGACAACGTTCACAATCAATTCCTTGTGGGATTTTTTCAAAAAAATTGATGCTCTCTTGATTGATTTTTGGAATTCCATTGTGACATGACATACATTCGATGTCGATTTTTCGGTGAAAAGACGTATTGGTAACTTCAAAGCCCGGTGGTAAATCCCATTTCCCCTTTTGAGTGTAAAAGGTTAATGGCGCTTGATAGATAAATCCATTGTCGTTCCAAAAATGACTATTTGTATGTTGTCCACTACCAATAATATGTGAAATTTTTTCTTCACGGTAGTGAACGGTATCTTTTCCATTTAAACGATATTCGGATATATAAAGTGAAGATTGCTTCCAAAACGGGTAATAAAACAAATCGCGGTTTTGGTCGTAAACAGGTTTAATATTTGAAAATGAACCCGAACTTTTGTACATCTTTGCGAGGTCAAAACTTTTACCCATTCCGGTATGGATAAATGTTTCATGTTTATCGGAATGACAACCTTTGCAAGTTTCCATTCCTACATAATCTACGGTATCATTCAGATTTAAGAAAAAACCAGTATCTTGAACAGAATGACCCCAAAGGGTGGTATGAGAATAAGTAAAATATGAGGCAGCAAAAACAACTGCACTAAAAATTGCAGCAATCCAAAATTTTCGGGCCTTCGACATAATCAATCGTTGGCAAAAATAGAGATTTTATCTTATTTATTGACCAAATTCCATTTGCCAATCCAAAACTCCACCAATGAGGTTTCTTACATTTGTGAATCCATTTTGGATGAGAAATTGTTGGGCTGTAGCACTTCTTTTTCCTGATCTACAATGCACGATCAATTCTTCATTTTTGAATGAATCAATTTCATCTAATCTACCAGGTAATTCTCCTAGAGGAATGAGAGTGCCATTCAAATTAAACTCATCAAATTCATATTGCTCTCTCACGTCTAAAATGTTCAGAGGTTCTTGCGCGTCAATTCTACGCTTAAGTTCTATAACTGAAATATCTTGTATCATTTATTTTACTGTTTGAAAAATTGTGTTGAACCCATTTGTCCGTTGACCAAAAATGTTCTTGCAAAATACAAACCTGATTTCAGCTTGGAAACATCAAAAATTTGATGATCGCCGTCTAAAGACAGAACAATTCTTCCAGAAAAATCATAGATTTCGGTTCTTTTAACAACTCCAAAATTGGGTGAAATCTGAATGTAGTGGTTGGTAGGGTTAGGGTAAGCTTTCACGGAAATTTTGTTGATTTTTTTTGTAGAGAATGCATAATCAACTCGCTCTCCAAAAAGCATCCGAATCATTGGAGTACCCATGATTGAATAGTCAACCTTTTCCCAACTACCGAGCAAATTATAAAATAGGTGTGGGTTTCCTTGGTCTTTGTTGTTGTAACGATAATTATTGTCGTATCCAACATTTAAAACATATGGCATATTTTGCAACCAACCAACGTAATATGTTCCTGCGGTTAAATGAATCGTAGAATCGAAGAAGAAATAGTGAAACAAGTTAATTGAATCTCTGTACACTGGTTTGTCTACATTGATTTCATATACCAATTGATCTTTGTTGTCTGCAGCTCCAATAGGAGATAGTGCTTTCCAAATTCTAAGTTTAAAACTTCGCTGGCTAACATCAACATTTGTTTGGGTAAAATACATGGCAATACCCCTCAAAGAGTCATCTTTGAGCGTTGTGAATTCCATGGCAAATTGTCCTTTAATATTGCCTAAATAAGCGTAATCTAAACCAAAGGCACCTTCAGCACTTCCATCATCGTAGGCATACCAAGGCAAGAAATTATGTGTCAACTCAACTTTGTTATTGTCAGTTGTTGCGTTGTAGTTCGATGGCAAATTATCATTACTTTGAGGAGCAATCTGATATGTGAATTTCAACGAGGGTGTTGGTGTAGACAATGTATCAAAAAAAGGAATATCGAATTTTTCAGAAGTATCAGATAATTTCAAAATATTCCGAGAAGAACTGGCAAATGGTTGGATGAAAATTTCTTTGCCATATTTGTTTTTTATGTCTAATTGAAATCGAGTTTGAACCCCGTTTTTGCCGTATAAATTCCCAACGGTTACCCTTGGTCCAGACCCCTTGATGCTTGAGTTTAACTTGTAATGTGTGTAAGGGACGTTAAAATAGTCTTTGATTAAACCATTGTTTACATTTACAATTCCAACATCTTCAATGTTGTCATTGTTTGGGTTTCTGCCTTTATCAAGTCTAATGTAATCAATATTCCAATGATTCAAATTACCGGTAGATTTCGTATAATTTACCCATCTAAATTGAAAGTCTTTGAAAAGAAAGTCTGTTGTATTGAGGGGTATGAAGATTTGCTTAAAGGTGTCGATTTCTTGTCCTCCAACGCTCCAAACCCTTATCCATTCCTTTTTTGAGTTTTTGAAAAACAGAACCAATGAATCTTCAACTTCTGGTCTATCTCCATATCCTTGTGCTTGATAAAAGAAACTCAAATATAAATTGTCGGAAACTTGGTATTGATAGGAGGTAGGACCCTGAAAATAATATTGCAAATTGATGGGCTGCGATGTTAGACTATCGGCAAAAACCATCTTCATTTTGTCTAGGTTGCTGTATGGTTTTCCGTATTCATTCAGATGGTCAAATGTAGCAACTTGGAAATTTGGGGGATTCATACCGTATGAAGCATTCACCCAGACTTGATTTTCACACCATTTTTTCTGATCCGGATAACCAAAACTTTTGTAAGCAAAATCTTCGAAAAATGGCAATGTTAAGGTATCGGTTATTCGATAAGAAATCTCGTCGGTATTGTTTAAAGGGCTATTTGAATTGGATTTTAACAAATCGGCCGAAATTGGATGAATCGAGATAGGTTGAGCTCCGATTGAACAGCAAAATAGACATGAAAGTAACAGGAGTCTCAAAGACCTTTTAATTTTAACTAAACCCCTAAATCCGCTTACTAAATTCATTCTATCTTTTTCTGAGAAGAATCTGCAGAAAACTTCAGATTCAAATAACGTAAATTTTACTTAAATATTGTGCGCAGTGTTAAAAAAATCAATTTCCAATATCGCTTGGTACTTCATCCAGTCCTTGCTCTATTTTGAGGGAATCTATTTCAGGGAACTGTTCTTTGTTGTTTGAAATGACCACCAAGTCTATCATTGTACCTTTGCTAATCAGTGTTCCAGGAGCAATTTCACGTCCGTTGATGGTTTGTGAAACCACTAAATTGTTTCCAATTTCATCGTAGCTATAAGAAACATTTCCCAAAATCAAGCCGTTGTTTTTAAGCACAGCCTTGCTCAAAGTTAAACTTTGATCAATTAATTTGGGCATTTTAATTTTGGGTTTGTTGCCTGAATTTACCACCACATAAATGGCTCTGTCTGGTTTTACTTCTTCGTTTGCTGCTGGAATTTGTTCAACAATTGAGAAAGGTTCGGCCTTTTCATTATAAACGCTATCGATGATTTTAATTGTTAAACTTAATTTTGATAATTCCGCTTCAGCATCTGAAACAGTTTTCCCAACAAGTGACGGTACTTTGATGCGAACATCGTGTTTGGTGTACCATCCTAATCCCAAATAAACAATAAAAATGATGACGCCAATTAAACCAACTGCCGCTCCAATATTGTACAACCAATTGCGTGAATTATTTTCCATTGTTATTTTGTGTTGATGCCCCAAATTTCAGTATTTCTTCTATAAAATCAAAAGGTTTGTATCCGTTAATTGCCGCTTGATGGTAAATACATGTTGCAGGGGTCATTCCTGGAAGAGAATTTATTTCAATGATTACAGTTTCAACCTTTCCGTCAGCATATATTTTAACAAACGCATCAATTCTACAATATCCTGTTACATCAAGTGCTCTAGCCACTTTTTCGAGCGTTTTTCTCACTTCTTTTGAAATCCTAGTTTGTTCAATTGGATCTTTTGAAAAACGAGAAGGCGTCAAATTTTGTCCTTCACCAGCTAAAAACTTTTCTTCCAAGCTCAATATCTCCGACTCAGCCAAAGATTCAGACGGTTCAAACATCTCATATTCAATTTCTCCTGATTTATTGATATGAGTTAACATTCCTCCGGTAACCTCTAAAAACCTTATGCAATCGCCTTTTTCAATGAACTTTTCGATTAAAAATTCAGTTTTTTGAGGGATTTCGTCGTTTACGGATAGATTTAATTTCTCACACAAATCTGGTGAAAGTGTTTTACTGTCCCTAAAAATCAAAGAAAGAAACATTTCGAGTTCTTCTGCTGATTTTATTTTTCGTACGGCAGCACTGCAACCATCGTCGGCAGGTTTTGCAATCAGAGGCAAACCAAATTCCTGAGTGATTTTCAAACAAATTTCGGATGGATTTTGCTGAAAATCAGATTTTTGAATCATGGTATGATCTGCAACCAAAAATCCTAACTGTCGGAGTTTTTTGTTGGTTTCATATTTATTAATTGTAATGGCAGCGCTATGAGCCAAACTACCGTTGTGATAAAGTCCTACCGCAGCTAAATCCTTTTGCAAAGTTCCATCCTCACCCGGCCTTCCATGTAAAGCAATGAAAACGCCTTCAACTTCTCTTGAAAGTGATTCAATATCAATTAATTCGGGTTTGAAAATTGGTCGATTTTGGTTGATTTTAATTGTGATATCAGAGGCCTCTTCTTGGATAAAAGTTAGAACCTCATTTTCAGTAAAATGTTCAATTTTCTCTCGAATGTCATCGGCATTATCTTTGAGCATCATGTTCAAAGGCATTTTATACAACTTGTAGGAATTTGAGTCGCCCGCAAGAAATAATGGAATCGGTTCTACAGTTTCGCTACTGCTCAACTTTTCATAAATGTTGCGACCAGATTCCATGCTAATATGACGTTCGAAACTATATCCACCCATGATCACTGCGATTTTCTTTTTTGAAATTTTCGAGGCATCCTGCGCCGAAATCAACTTTAAAAACGTGTCTTTCAAAGCCCCAAATTTTTGTCCTTTTGGGTGATTTTTGGTTCTAGCATCCAAAGATTGCAGAATGATATAAGAGAGGAACTTACTGGGGTTCAAACCAATTTCCGCAGCCTGATGGAAGAAAAAAGAACTTGGCATCATTCCACTGGTGGTATTTGGATCGTTCAAGAAAATTTCATTGTCATGGTCAACAAATCCATCTATTCTTGCATACACCTCAAAGCCAAAATGATGGTAAAGTTGAACGCAAGCCTGTCGAATATCGTCAATGATGTGAGCCTCTACCTCAATGGGCGTGACCTTGTTTGATAAACCAGGTAAATATTTGCTTCTGTAATCAAACATTGCACCTGGCTTTCGAATTTCTGTTGGAGGAAGTGCAAGGCAATGCCCATTTTCTGTTGCCACAACGATGCAACTAAACTCTTTTCCATCGATCATGGATTCTACCACAACTTGCGACTCGCTATCGAGTGATTCTAATATGCAGATTCCGTTGTAATTGATGAAAAAATCATGAAGTTCATCGGGTCTATAAATAACATTTCCATTTACAAGCAGGGGCAATCCGAGTCCGCTTCTTAAATCGGTAAGATGTTTAATTTCATTGATTTGGTTTTCTGATGATTTTTGCTTATATTCATCAGTGTTGAAATCCATTTTAAAAAATGCCAAATCAATGGCATTGCAAAATGAATCAAAGTTTGGATGTTCTAAGATACTCACTCCCAAGGATGAACCTTGATGTGCCGGTTTTACAACCATTCTTTCACCAAACATTAGGTTAAATTGTACAAACCACTCTCTTTTCTGTTCAAAAGAATGTGCATTGTTCCACAATGTTTTGTCTATGGTTTGAAATTCATTTACAAACAAGCCCGTTGATGTTTGAAACTCTTTTTGTATGGATTTGTTGATTCCGATTGCAGAGGGTAAAATTCCAGATCCACTGTATGGAATTCCATGCCATTCTAAAATTCCTTGGATGCTACCATCCTCTCCAAATGTTCCATGTAATGCCAGAAAAGCAAAATCGATGTGATATTGAAGTTGATCAAATTGAACAATTGTACCGATACTTTCAAGCATCAAATGCTCTAACTTTTTTTGCGCAAGGTGTTCAATAGAAAAATGTTCATTGGTTTGAACCTGTTTTTCCCATTCAGCTTGCCACGTCAAAAATTGATCAGGGTATGCTTGTTTCAATGATTCTATTGCATTTAAACTCTCCGCATAAATCTGAAATCCATGAGGCAGCTCGGGTAGAAACTTTGCTGGTGGATAAAAATCGCGAATACTACCTTTGTACACGTATTGCCAATCTACAATGACAAGATTCCCAAAACTATCTACAAAAATTGGAACTGCATCAAAAATTGACTTGTCGAGATTGTCGTAAACAGTGCGTCCTCCCGCAAAGGAAACCTCCCTCTCTCGAGATTGACCTCCAAAAAAAATGCCTACACGAATTTTTTTCATGAAGT
>CAZYBT010000068.1:10662-14366 GCA_964645755.1 uncultured Rhizobium sp. | reverse complement strand
CTTTTGATCGTGCACGCGTAGGGATTCGAACCCCAAACCTTCTGATCCGTAGTCAGATGCTCTATCCAATTGAGCTACGCATGCAGTTCCTTCAGGGTCGCAAGGGTTGGGAACAACCCCGAAAGGGCTGCAAAGGTACAAATAAAATTGTCCCTATGCAAAAAAATATCAAAATAATTGTTAGCGTGTGCCCATCTCTGCGAATATCACCTTCAAATTATCCAAATCGATATCCGATAAATTCATCGTTGATATACTCCCCCCCAATTTCGCATCTTCCAATATTCCATTTTCATAGAATCCCAAGGTTTTGCGTTGATCTTCTGTTAATACAATAACATCTTTCATGTTGTATCCACCCCCAGAACATATCATCATGGCCAAAAATTGCAATTGTGAACGATTTAAATTCTTGATTATCGATGATTCTAACTGCATTCCCCTGATGTTCTTAAATGTTTTCAGCAACTCCGTTTCATTCACATGACTCGGTTTGAATGCATCATATATCCAATTCACCTGAATGTTTTGATCCGTTCCGAATGTCAGCTGTGCCGATAAATTAGATTTGGGAACATCGCTTTCTGTGTTATTTTGAGGGACATTTACCTCAGGAGAATTAGTCGGAACCGGATTGGTCATTTGAGAGTTGATCCTGTAATCCTGAAATTCTTCAATATCTTTGATGGTATGTGGGTTAGATCGAATGAATGTATAAAAATCGCGAATGGCATGTTTGTTTTTTTTCAAATTCCAGTTTTGATGATTGTTGAGTTTTATCAAGCCGTAAACCGGCGCCACCACAATTTGTCCGAATGTTGCATAGGTTACTCCAAGAATAATTCCCCAGGGAATGGCAATGTACGCATCTTGAGGGAAAATTATCACAGTTGTTAACCCAGCAACCACAAGCGTTGATGTCCTCAAAAAAGTCCCATACGACTTTCCTAACTTTACCTTTTTTATTTTTTTGAAAGGATAAAATCCAAGCCTCGAATCAGTATTAAATAATTCACTGCTCTGATCATAAACAAACAATCCATGTTTGTTGTACGAAATGATTCTTCCTCTGATGACTTTTCGATTGTCTAAAAAAATCCTGGTATATCTGAATTTATGGTCTTTTTCTTTGTAAATTTTAACATCTCTCTGTTTTACGTTTGAGGTATCATAAACAGATTCAAGTAATTCAATACTCAGTCGAACTGAATTGTCTTCATCCCCTTGTGATTGAGCGTTCTGACAAACAGAAAGCGCAAGGATGAATAAAAACGTTTTTACAAAATATGGTTTCATCAAATGCCGCAATTTAATTTTTTACAATGTTACGCTGAATTTCCAGAGATTAAATTGATCTCTACAAACGTCTATGAAGAATTTTTACGGAAATACCGTAAATAAATGAATAACTTTTGCGAAATTCCGTAAAACTATTTTTCTACAAATCCCGGATATCCCTCGAAATCCACGGTATTGCTGTAATGCTGAATATCTTTTTTCACCATCTCATAGTAACTTGCTCCTTTATTTCGATCGGAGTTGATAGCGGTTTTCACACCGTCTAATTTTAGTCGAATGCCGTAAATGGGGGCTGCCAACAACTGCCCAATTGTAACCGCCGTTGTCCCTCCAGATAATATACCTTGAGTTACAGCATATGGATTTTGTTCGCCAAAAATGTAAATCCACATGGCACTGTATGCAATTGCAGATTTCCAAAGCCAATTGCCATAAGATCGTCCTCTGCGAATCCATTCGATGGTTTCATAAGGGCAATAAACCAGACCATTTTCTTCATTCGAATAGAGGTAAACACCCGATTGAGATACACAAATGAGTTTTCCCCTAAAAATATCTTTGTTGATCAGTTTTACCGCAATTTGCGTCTTATTGGATAAATACAATTTATCGATTTCTCCGGGCACTACAAAGGTTGCCAAGTTGCCAGTTTTAGCCGATGATTCATAAGCGCTCTTTTGCACATTGTACAAAAATTGCTTGTCAATTTTCAATGGAATAAATTTTGGCGGTTCTGCATTTTTTGCAACATTGGAGTCTAAAAATGGATTAGAAATTGAATGAGCGGTAAGCAAATTGATGCAAAAAAAGAACGCACAGAATATTGGAATTTTTAAAAAGGATATCATGGTTTGAAATCTTTTGGGGTTGATTTATCGCTGCAATGTTAACTGAATTTTTGTAAAAATCATAAAGTCGCAAATTCAAGAAATCACGGAAATGTGTTACCTTGCAGTTTTTTATGAAACAAAAAGTACTGTTATTTTCTGCATTGGTGCTCTTCGGTGAAACGACACAAGCCCAATGGTTCAAAAAATCAAAACCTCAAACGCCGCCACCAGTTGAACAAGCTGAGAAAAAAAGCAAAATTGAGTCGATCGATTCTAAAACTAAAAATTGTGTCAAGCTAAACGGCCTGTTTACCATGTTCCGCGACACAACAACAGGTCAGCTTTTTATGGCAATCAATAAATCGCAAATCAACCAAGAGTTTATTCATTTTACGTATACTGAAAATGGAGTGATAGAGGCTGGTCACAATCGCGGTTCATACAGAGGAAGTCGCATTTTCAAAGTGAAAAAGTCCTTCAACAACATCGAATTTGAGCAACAGAATACCAGTTTCTATTTTGATCCAAATAACCCAATTGCTAAAAGTGCCAATGCCAATATTTCCAATGCGCCTTTGGCGTTTGAAAAAATTATTGCCGAGGACAAAAAAACGGGTGACTATTTGATTGATGCTGATGAATTGTTTCTCACAGAGAAATTGCATCAAGTAAAGGCAGGCGGACGTCCGGGTGCTGAGGGATTCAAACTTGGTAATTTAACCAAAGGGAAAACACAGTATATTTCGGTAAAAAATTATCCCGACAATGCAGATTTTGTAGTTCGATATGTTTACGACAATCCTGCTCCAACTTCCGGTGGGTCGGAAGAGGTGACCGATGCCCGCTCGGTTGTGATAGAATTGCAGCATAGTTTAATTGCAGTTCCAAAAAATAACTTCAAACCGCGAAGAGACGACTATAGAGTTGGGTATTTTTCTGAGCAAGTGAACGATATGACCACAGCCAATGTTACTAACTACAGAGACATGATTCACCGTTGGCATTTGGAAAAGAAAGATCCTACTGCTGCCAAGTCTGAACCTGTAAAACCAATTACCTGGTGGATTGAGAATACAACGCCTAAATCTATACGTCCAATCATCAAACACGCGGCATTACAGTGGAATAAAGCGTTCGAACCCCTTGGGTTTATCAATGCTGTTCAAATCTTCGAACAACCCGATACTGCAACCTGGGATGCCGGTGATATTCGTTACAATGTATTGCGCTGGACATCAAGCCCTCAGCCTCCGTTTGGCGGTTATGGTCCAAGTTTTGTGAATCCACGAACTGGTGAAATTTTGGGCGCTGATATCATGTTGGAATATGTGTTTTTAACCAACCGTGTGAAATTGGAAAATGTATTCAACATTCAAGGTGCCTCAGATTTGGATGCTCACTCCTCTCACGAGGGATGTGATGCCGGTTTGTATCTGCATCACCAGCAGCAATTGGCAAAAAGCCTTTTGGAAATTTCTAACGACAATGAAAATGAGATATCCCGATTGCTTCAAGAATCAATTCATTACTTGATTTTGCACGAGATGGGACATACCCTGGGATTGATGCACAACA
>CAZYBT010000068.1:0-10652 GCA_964645755.1 uncultured Rhizobium sp. | reverse complement strand
CATGAAAGCATCGAATCTGCACACCCCTGAAGAATTGTTAAACAGAGAGTTAACCATGAAAACAGGCTTAATAGGCTCTGTAATGGATTATCCCGCCGTGAATTTGCCGCCTGCAAATAAAAATATTTCGGTTCAATATTGTCAAACAGAACCAGGCCCATACGACTATTGGGCCATAGAATATGGTTACAGTGTTTCAAAAGAAGACGCTATTGAAGAAGAAAAAAGATTGACAACCATTGCCGAAAGAAGTATCGAAAAAGAGTTGGCTTTTGGTAATGACGCCGACGATATGCGCTCTCCTGGAAAAGCAATTGACCCAAGGGTGATGATCAACGATTTGAGTAACGATGCCATCACATTAAGTTCAAATAGAATAGAATTGGCACTTTCATTAATGCCTAATTTGGTCCAAAAATATGGCAACAGTCAAGAAAGTTACCAAAGTTTGGTAAGCGCTTTCAACATGCTCAGCGGAACATATGCTTCAAATATTGAAATTGTATCGCGTTATGTGGGTGGTGTTTATGTTCAAAGAAGTGCTGCTGGACAAGCAAATGCGCCAGTTCCAATGCAAGCAGTTCCATATAAAGAACAAAAAAGAGCAATGGAAGTATTGGCAAAATATGCATTTGCTCCATCTGCCATGAATTTCCCAGAAGAATTGGCCAATAAATTGCAACAGCAACGTCGTGGTTTTGGATTTTTTGGTGCGGGTGAAGATCCTAAATTACACTCGAGAGTTTTGAGGATGCAAGGAACTGTTTTATCGCATTTGTTGAGTCCTTCTGTCTTATTGCGATTATCTGATTCGAAATATTTGGGAAATACATATTCATCAAATGAAATGTTAACGGATTTAACTAAATCCATTTTCTCTGAAGATTTAACCAAAGTGGTAAACTCTCACAGAAGAATGTTACAAATTCTTTACACAGAGAGATTGATCATGATGATTGATGGTCAAAGAGGACAATTGTTCGACCCAATTTCAAAAGCAGCAATTTATAATCAAATTGTTAGCATCCAAAAAATGATGAAAACAAATCCTGGAACAGATGCTGAAACCATGGCTCACAGAAGTTATGTAAACCGATTGATAGATCAATCGATGAAAAATTAATCAATATTTCTGAATTTCATACAATACAAGGTACACTCAAATTTTTTTGGGTGTACCTTCGCATTTTATGAAGTATTCGAAGTTTTTCGCTTTTCTATTGTTGGGTTTTTCTGGATCATTAAATGCTCAAACCACCAAAGATTCATTCATTGAAAAGCTTTCTGGAATTTCACTTGAAATCAATTCATTAGGAGTAAACGTTCCCCTGAAATACTCAGGTTTCAATACAACTGTGATTTCCTCCGCAGATATTTCTCGCTTGCCAGTCCAAAATGCCCAAGATTTGATGAAATTTATTTCAGGTTTGGATGCGCGCCAACGCGGATTTGGGGGTGTTCAAACGGATATTGGCATTCAAGGTAGCGGTTTTGATCAAGTTTTGGTACTTATCAATGGAGTGAGAATGTCTGATGCACAAACTGGTCATCACATGATGAATTTACCCATTCCAATTGAGGCAATTGAGAGTGTTGAAATTATCAAAGGTGCAAATGCCCGTAAATACGGATTGAATGCAATGGCGGGAGTGGTTAATTTTGTGACCAAAAAAGCCCTTAAAAATTCATTTCTTTTAAATTCTTTTGTAGGAAGTAGTTTCGAGAAGAATAGAGAGCAACAAACCTTTATCAATCAAGGTCATAGAATCTACGGTAGTTTCAAAAATAAACACGTAAATGGATGGATATCTTCTTCTTACGACCTAGGGAACGGCTATAGGCATAATTCTGATTTCACCACGTTTCGAAATATGGCAGAAGTCACTGTCCCTCAAAAAAGAACAGAATGGAATCTTTTGGTGGGAGGCAACAACAATGAATTTGGGGCAAATGGATTTTATGCAGCGCCTGGCGATTCAAATTCAAAGGAAACTGTGAATACAGTTTTTGGCAATTTACGTGTATTATACGCATTAAATTCTGGTAGTAACATCAAAGCAAATTTCGGTGTCCGTAACAATTATGATCATTATATTTATCGCAAACAAACCCCATCATTTTCTCAAAACAAACACAGTTCGGAAATTTTAATGGGAGATGTTCAATGGAATGGTGGCTTTAGATCATGGCAAATTGCCGCAGGAACCGAATTCCGATATGAGAACATTTTAAGTACCAATTTGGGTAAGAGAAATCGCGATTTTTATGGTAGCTTCATTGATTTGCAGCGTCGATTGAATCGTTTTTTTATTTCTGGGGGACTTTATCTCCTGAGTCAATCAGAGCTCGGTCTGAAAGTGTATCCTGGCTTTGAGGTTTCATATCATCTTAACAAGAATTTCATCACCTTTGGAAATTTTGGAACCGGACAAAGACTGCCTACATTCACCGACCTTTATTACAAAGGTCCAACAAACAAAAGCAACCCGAATTTGAAACCTGAAAGTGCAAACAGTATAGAATTAGGCGTTCGTTATGGGTTTGATCATGTTTATGGAACGTTGAGCCTTTTTCAAAGAAATACAAGTCAGTTGATCGATTGGACGAGAGTGAGTTTGGATAGTGCATGGTCGCCAGTGAATTACAATCAAAATACTGCGCAAGGATATGAATTTCAATTCAATTATGTTTGGAGGAGAGTTAAGCTTCAAATGTCGTACTGTGGCTTATTTTTAAGCAATACTTCGGAGGCGCAGCTAATTTCAAAAAATGCCTTGAATTACTTATCGAAGCAGGGAATTATCGGTGTGAATTTTCCAATTGGAAATCATGTTTCGGGCAGTATTCAAGCTAGGTATTTAGAGCGTAATATTTCCGGTGAAGGGAACTGGATTTTAAGTTCATCAATGAATTATCATATTCGAAAACAGATTTCTGTATATTTGAATTTTCAAAATATAAGCAATCAAAGCTACTCGGAAGTTTCTATTTTGCCTTTACCGCCAAGATGGATTAGTTTTGGCGCAATATTTCGATTGAACTAAACAAGATGATGAACAGAAACCGACACAATTATTTTGCTCTAGGGGCCTTTTTGATGGCTGCTGCAATTGTTTTAGGAGCGTTTGGAGCACATGGACTAGAAAAAAAAGTCACAGTTAAATACCTTGGAACTTGGAAAACGGCAACAGAATATCTGATGTATAGCGCCCTCGCAATAATGGCCTTATCTGCTTATAAGTCGGGTTATAAGTTTCATTCAGCTGAAGAACAACATAAAGAACAACCACAATCAATGCTTCGCTTTTCTCTTTTTGCAGCAGTTGTTGGTGTTTTCATCTTTTCTTTGAGTTTGTATGTGGTGGCATTGAATGAAATTTATGGAGTACATTTAAAAAGCTTTGGTAAATTTGCCCCTATTGGAGGCGTTTTAATGACCCTTGGTTGGTTGGGAGTAGGGGTACATTTTCTGTTACATAAACATCCCAAATAATTGAAAATTAGATCACTATAATTACTTAAACATCATTTTATTCTATGACTCAAACAATCATTTTTATGCGTCATGCCGAGTATTCTCGTAGTTTTGGAGAGAACGCTGGAAGATTAACCAATAATGGAATTCAGATGGCGAAAGATATGGCAATGAAGTTAAAAGATTTCGGATTGAACCCCGATACTTGCATCTTTAGTAATGCCATTCGCGCAATACAAACCAAAGATATCATTCTTGAAACCGCAGGTTTCTCACCAACGCACGTTTTGGAAGAAAAAAGCATCAATGAATGTTGTGATTTTGACCCGATGGCTGATGCAGTGAATTTGTTTCCTGATGCCAAATGTGTTTTAATTGTAGGGCACAATCCAATCATGGGTGCATTGGGTTCAATGATTGGGAGTCACAAAGGAATTTTCACTCCGGGAAGCTTCCTGGTGGTTGAATATTCTGCAAAAATTAATTCAAGAAATATTTGCAATTCTGCGGAGGCAAAGGTAATTTATGAAGAAATTGCCGTGTATTAAAATCCGATAACTAGACCCACTTTAATCGCAAGGTTTCGTAGTGGAATGGCTCTTTGATGTGTCGCCCTCCAAATAGCGTCTACCCTAAGCACCTTGAAAATATTTTCAACCCCAAATCCATATTCTACGTATGGTTTGTCGTCGAATCCATGAATTGGATTGATTTTTCGGTTCGGAATTTCAGTTGGAATGAGGGCTCGGTTTTCAGCACTCAATGTTCCATGAACAGCTTTAACAGTAAAGATTTCCCTCAGTTTTAAATTTCTAATTCCTGGAATCCTGTTGAAAATAAACCCATTGAAATGGTGCTCAAGCGAAAACTGGACATTCTGATCAGACACAAATTCGAACAGGCGCATTTGATTAAATGCCCTGAAATTATAAATAAATGCTTGATTTCCCAGAGGAATGTTTAACAACGGGAAAGGAATATTTCCGAAAACTTTTGCTGCATTGATAGAAAACAAGGTACGTCCAATGTTTGGCCAGATTTTACGCGTTGATAATCCGATACCCACTCTAGAATATTCATATTCACTGCCCCATAAGCCCTTTATTCCTCGTTGGTATGTGATGGTATAAATTGGTCCTGGTTCGTGAATTGCCCTTCTTTTGTTGTTTCTAATCAGATGGAAGACTTTTGGCTCATATTCCAATTTGAAAGTTGCCGTTGCATTGGTTAATTCACTTTCAATATGGTTAGAAGTTGGGAGTGAATCATACCAACCCAAAGAGAATTTATCGCTGCTCGGATAATTGTATTTTCGATGACTCACCGATAATTTAGCCCTTAGTCCCTTCACTATGTCTGTTCCAAAATCAAACTTCGTGGTTTTGCAATACGTCACATTACGGGTTCCAATCATGTTCAATGCCGTAACTAAATAATTATCGGTAACCACCGCATCATTGTCGCTAAAACCTATCAATTCAACATCGTTGGTATGCTGCAAGGTAAGTGTAATTCCCTTATTTCTGTGAATGTACCAGTCGAATGTCCCTCCATATTTCAATTTTTGATCTCCGTATCCATAGGCCAAAAAACCTTCGAATTGGAATTTTTTGGAAACATTGGCAGAGGTTCTAAAACCAATTCTATTTCTAAAACCTTCAACGTAATTGATCCCTGCAAAGTAGTAATAAGGACCTATGTCGAACCATTTCGTTTTCACATATCCATCTAAAATAAAAGTGACCAAATCAACCCATTTGGAAATACTTGGAAGTTTTTTAACAGAATCAATTCTTGAATAAATTCTCTTTTCGTTGTCTGAAAGTTTAAAATGACTTTTTGACTCCCAAAAGCTATCGGGTTTTGTTAAGTCCTCTTCGGTAGAAATTCGATTGTCGAAAAATCCGGAACCAAAGGAATTTTTGAGCACTATATTTTTACAGCTAATGATGCTTGTAGCCATCAAGCCACTTGCATTTTCATTCACTTCGGCGATGTCTAAAAAACTCCTAGAATTGTTGCAGATATATCCAATTTTGTTCGGCGATGGAATATATTCCTGCGACACTCTCAATTTATCGATATAATTCAAATTGGCATTTCCATCCAATTCCATGCTCAAACGAACCACAGCACCAGTTGTGTCTTCAATCCAAATCATTCCATTGAAAACCAAATCTTTGGGATTCTTTGGCGATACTTTTACCATAAACAACCTACGGGGTCCTAGTTTGTCGACACCCATGAGTTTATAATTGTATTGTAATTTTGCAGTAGGAGCAATGGGAGAGGGAATGCCTTTTGCCAAAACCACCAGCGTAGGATTATAAACATTATATTTTGTGAGTGCTGAGCCCATTACCTGAGAAATAAAACTACCATCGGCCACACCAACGCCTTTGATGCGCGACGCCAGAATGTTCTCTTTGTTATTAGTGGGGTCTTTTTGATGGTAATATTGACTCAGAACTTCACTAAAGAATATGGGCAAAATGGCTTTCGAAGAATCACCCGTAACAAATGTCATTGTATCAAATAATGGGCCAATTTCTTTTCCCAATTGACTGTTTTTCATTCCTTTGCCAATATTGTTTAGCGATAATATGGTCTTGCTAAAAACTTGGCATTCGTAATTTTCAGCATTCTGAGGATTGTTTTTATCGGCATTTTTTTGTGCCAATTCTACCCATTTTAATGCCGGATTGATGCCCAGTTTAATTTCGACATCTGCTGTTTTTACAATTTCTCTTTCCATGAATATTTGCATATTCTTTCGGTCTTTGAAAGCAGAAATCAAAACAATTTTGGTTTTAAAAACACTGTATACAACTTTCAGTGTATCGTTCGGTATTTCATCGAGTTGCACGTTAAAACGTCCCTCAAAATTTGTATAAAAACCTTTGTTACTGCTACCCCAGAAAATGGAAGCAAAGGCTATAGGTTCATTGGTTTCATTTTCAACAACAGTTCCTGAAAGTTGCACAGATTGTGCCCTTGCGTCGAAAAAATTGAGAAGTAAGAATGCACTGAAAATGATTCGTTTGAGATACATATCTAAACTTCAAAAATAAGGGAATATTTGGATTCGCAAGATTAATTTTTGGAGGAATATTGATTTGTTGATTTTAATAGACGCAATCTTCTGACTGCAACGAATCAAGCATTTCTCTCAAAGAAAATTCATCATTTCATTGATTTATCGATCATTTTTGAGCATTTTTACAGCATGAATTTGAAAAATACGGTATTTCTGATATTGAGTTATATTTGTTTTGAGGGACTTTTGGCTCAAGGGCAAGAGCATGGCGCTACCGATCGTATGCTTTTTGAGAATCGCAGATTGGCAGATCCTGCAACAGGGAAAATTCCGTTGGATATTCGACAAAAGGAGCTGGCATTTGCACAAACCTTACCCAAAGCATATTCAAATTCTGAAATTGCACTGAAGGGAACGCCTTGGGTTCACCGCGGGCCATTCAATATTGGAGGAAGAACTCGGGCGCTGGGTGTAGACATTGCCAATGAAAATAGAATCATTGCCGGTTCCGTTTCAGGAGGAATGTGGCTGAGTGAAAACGGTGGGAAAACTTGGAAATCAACCCAAACTGCTACCGAACTGCAAGACACCCGAAAGAATCATCAAAATGTGTGGGTCATGGGCACAGGCGAAGCATATGGGCAATCGGCTAGCTCCCCAGGAGCATATTACCTTGGTGATGGATTGTTTTTATCAACCGATAGCGGGAAATCATGGCAGCAAATCAATTCAACCTCTGCAGGTGTACCAACGGCTTTTTCAACTGCATGGCAGTTGGTATGGAATGTGGCTATAGATCCAAGTTCTCCCGATTCTTCAACCACTATTTATGCTGCTACTTACAACAATTTGATGCGTTCTACCGACGCAGGGAAAACGTGGAAAAGTGTGAAAATTGGAGCCTCTTATTTTACCGATGTTGCAGTAACATCAACAGGGGTCGTTTACTTTACAATGAGTTCAGATGGTGTTCAAAGAGGAATTTGGCGTTCAGCGAATGGTGTTGATTTTGTGAATATAACTCCACCAAATTGGGGTGCTAAATACAACCGAATTGTGATTGGTATAGATCCTCAAAATGAAAACAAAGTCTATTTCCTTGCCAATACAAATGGTTGGGGTAAAACAACTCAGAATTATAAAGGCGATGTTGAATATAATGCTTTGTTTCAATATCAGTACTTGAAAACGGAATCAGGGAAAGATTCCATGAAATGGACTGATTTATCAGACAATTTGCCAAATTCAGGCGGCGCATTTGAACGTTGGAATGTTCAAGGGTCATACGATATGTTTGTAAAGGTGCACCCCGCTGATTCAAATGTGGTTTACATTGGAGGAACTAACGTTTACAGATCAACCTCTGCTTTTAGCAACAGTTTACAGACAAAAATGATTGGCGGATATAAAAAAGGTGCAAAGTTTCCCGACGTTGGAGTTTGGCCTAACAATCATCCAGATCAACACCAATTGGTGTTTTATCCTTCCAATGCAAATGTAATGTTGAATGCAAACGATGGCGGCGTGTTTCGGTCAGAGAATTCCCTTGGCGATTCTGTGAAATGGGAATCCTTGAATAACGGTTATTTAACGACTCAATTTTATACAGTTTCACTCGATCATGGAACCAATATGAGCCCAATTTTGGTTGGTGGTGCTCAAGATAACAATCAGCTAATGACAAATAGCTTCGATGGAACATTCCCTTGGGAAACCGTTTATTTTGGCGATGGATCATTTTCGGCAGTTGAAAACGGTGGAAAAACGTTTTATTTTTCAAAACAACAAGGAAAGATGATAAAGGCAACTGTCGACAATCAACTCAATAGAACTGCTTACAGAAGAATTGATCCCATCGGCGGAAAAAATTACGACTTTATCAATCCATTTGTTCTGGATCCCAACAATCAAAATATCTTGTATGTGGCAGGAGGTAAATATCTCTGGAGAAACGATAAATTAAATGAAATTGTTCTTGATGGCAAAAATGATTCTATTTCGTTCGGATGGACAAGAGGTTCAGATTCAGTGCAAATCCCGAATAATTTCATGACAGCGCTACATGTTTGTAAATCTCCTCCAAATCGCGTATATTATGGATCGGGACAAAAAAGGGTTTACCGAGTAGACAGTGCACATGTAGGGAATATGAAACCGGTTGATATCACCGTAAACAATGTGTTGCCGAGTGGCAACGTTAGTTGCATCACTGCAAATCCACAAAATGGAGATCAAGTAATTCTAACGTATTCGAATTATGGCATTTACAGCATGTTTTATTCGGAAAATGCCGGTAAAACGTGGCAAAAAATTGGCGGTAATTTGGAACAAAACACCACAGGAACTGGTAATGGTCCTTCGATTCGATGGGCCTCTATTGTTCCTGTTAACAATGGATTGATTTATTTGGTGGCCACCAGCGTTGGTTTTTTTGCTACGGACACTTTAATGGGATTAAATACTGTTTGGGTGCAACAGGCACCAGAGACTATTGGAAATATGGTATGTGAAATGTTCGACGTTCGACACACAGACGGAACTATAGCTCTCGCAACACATGGAAATGGCATTTTTAGTGCTCGGTTGTTTGACAAATCAGATATCTTAGGCCATAAAAAAATCGACCAACCTCAAATTCAATTGTTCCCAAATCCAGTTTTGAATGCTGTTACAATTGACGGAAAAGATGTAGGAGATATTCAAAACATTTGGGCTATGGATGAACTTGGACGCACAATCAAGGCTGATGTGTCGAAATTCCAACAAAAATTTGTTCTGGATACGCGAAATTTTAAATCAGGTTTGTTTTATATAAAAATTGAATTTGAATCGGGATTAAGCATCACCAAACAAATGATTAAAGATTGATTATTTATTGATATTAAGGATACATTTAAAACCTATTTTTGTATCGAATTTAATAGAATAAATTCGAAAAGATTTTTAATAACAATGCGAAAATGTTGAGATTATAAATCTTGGCATAGAACTTGTTGTTTAATTTCTTGTCGAAAAAGATTTATCTTTGTACAATCAATCTAAAATATAACTATGAAATTTTTTACAATTGCTTTATTGCTAATCACTCCAATTTTTGCTTTTGGGCAAGGGGAAAGAGACAATGATTTAGATAAAAAAATAAAGAGTTTAGAAGTCCGTAACAAAAAGCTTCAAAGCGAATTGAACGCGGTAAAACAGAGCAACCAAAACTTGCAGTCTGCAGTTGCGGGCATGACCGAAAAAATTCAATCTGAGATTACAAAATCTCAAGAGTTACAAGCTCAAAACGAGCGTGCAATGAACTTGGCATTAGATGAATTTTCAAAGAAGTTTGAAAAGCAAAATGAAACAGTTAAAGGAGTACAAGATACACTGGATCAAAAATTTAATAACCAGTTGATTTTCTTCTTTTTAGGAATGATTTTAGTGGTTATCATTGCGATTGTTGCGACCAAAAATGCAACTAAAAAAGCATTGACCCAGAACCAAGCCAATTGGAACAATTTTCAGGAACATTTACTAAAAAAATAACCCCATTCACAAAAAAATATTATTATGAGCAATAAACCGAAAGGAAAATTAGATGCAATCACCTTTATCTACGGATTTGGTGCAGCTGTGGTACTTGTTGGTGCCATGTTTAAATTCTTAGGTTGGCAGTTTGCCAACGAATTGTTTATCTTAGGTTTGAGTATCGAGGCAATTGTATTCTTGATTTCTGCCTTTGAAAGACAAACAGAAGATAAAGAATATCATTGGGAAAACGTATTTCCACAATTGCAACAAGATGGTACTGATGTACAAAGCACAAATTCATATGCTGATGCAATGGCACAATTCAGTGCAACAATTGTTGAACTCAATAACCAAATGAAATCAATGTCGAGCAGTGTTGCTCAAATTAAATCTGAACTTGAGGCAAATGCTAAAAATTCCGCTGAAATGCAGTCTAGAATGTCTGAATTCAACGAATTGATGCAAACCTATAATGGGAATTTGCGTAAAGTGAACGACAAATACAACAACATTTTAGGCGGAAAATAACACGATTTAGATGGGATCTACCATACAAATAACGCATTCTAAAAACCTATCGTTCAAGAAACTTTCTTTCTTGTACTTGGTTTTTATTTTGTTTTT
>CAZYBT010000067.1:0-14411 GCA_964645755.1 uncultured Rhizobium sp. | reverse complement strand
CTAAGTCAAAAAATGTCTTTTTTTTGGCAATTTTATCAGTTTCTTTGAGTGTAACGGTCATGATATTGGCATTTGCCACGGTTCGGGGCTTTAGAGATGAAATTAAGTCGAAAATTTCAATGATTCACGGCGATTTTGTGTTGGACGCTCCAACAAATGTTGAGAATGGCGACCCACAACCATTTTCTGATTCTTTGAAACCAGAAATTCAAAAGTTATTGTCCCTCAAAAATATCAAACGAATTTTAATTTCTACCAGTAAAGCGAGTATCATTAAGTCAGAAGAGGAGATTGAGGGAATTGTGGCAAAAGGCATACAAATTTCTCAAATTAAACCTTACTTGGGAGATTTTTTGATCAAATCAGTTCAACCGGAAAATCAATATTGGATTGGTATTTCTCGAATATTGTCGCAAAAATTGAAAGTGAATATTGGGGATGAATTGAAACTCGTTTTTTTTATTCAAGATTCAACAGGAAATGCTCGTCCGAGAGCGAGAAAATTAAAAGTAACACACCTGTTTGAAACCGGCATTGAAAAAGTTGATGCCAATATGGTGCTGTTAAACCAAGAAGTCATACAAGTGATGATGCCTCCAAGCTTGGGATTAACACAAGTAGAAATTTGGGTTGAGAATCCAGAAGATTTGCAAAACACAAAGAAGGCGATTTCTCAAAATATAGATTTTAAACAGCTTAGATTAAATACTGCCGAGGAATATAACCGACAAATTTTTGATTGGCTGTCGATTTTAGATTTAAATGTTGTGATATTATTGGTTTTAATTGCCATTGTAGCCATTACTTCAACTTGCACAACTTTGTTAATATTGATCACTGAAAAAACTTCATTTATTGGGTTGCTCATGACAATGGGAGCGAGGAATGTTAAAATTCAAAAAATATTTATTTATCAATCCAGTATCATTGCTTTTTTTGGATTGCTATTGGGAAACTTGATCGCGTTAACAATTTGTATTTTACAAAATAAATATCAATTTCTAACATTGAATCAAGAAGTGTATTTTATACGATACGTAGCAATGAAAATCAACTTCACAGAAATACTATTTGTGAATTTGTTTGCGTTTGTTTTTATATACTTATCTTTGTATATACCAGCTCGTTATATTCGGAGAATAGAGCCTATAAAGGCGATCAAATTCAAATAAATAAAGACATTACTGAATGGTATAAAAAAAGGCTGCGTAAGCAGCCTTTTTCGTATGAATTGCAAATCTTTTATGCGTCAATTTTTGCGTATTTCGCGTTTGCTTCAATGAATTCACGTCTTGGTGGAACTTCATCGCCCATGAGCATGCTAAATACTCTATCAGCCTCAGCCGCACTATCTAAAGTAACTCGTTTGAAAGTTCTGCGCGCTGGGTCCATGGTTGTTTCCCAAAGCTGCTCTGCGTTCATTTCACCCAAACCTTTGTAACGTTGAACGTTAACAGAATCTTCTTTGCCACCCGCAATTTCGCTAATTGCTGCCATTCGTTGTTCTTCTGTCCAACAATATCGTTGTTCTCTTCCTTTTTTCACCAAGTAAAGTGGAGGAGTAGCGATGTATAGGTATCCATTTTCAACCAGTTTTTTCATGTAACGGAAGAACAAGGTGAGGATAAGGGTTCTGATATGAGAACCATCAACGTCGGCATCGGTCATGATCACCACTTTATGATAACGAAGGTTGTCAAGAATCAATTCCTTATTTCCTTCTTCGTTGGTTCCAATATGAACACCAAGAGCAGTAAACATGTTCCGAATTTCTTCATTGTCGTAAATTTTATGTTCAAGTGCTTTTTCTACATTCAAGATTTTACCTCTAAGAGGTAGGATTGCTTGGAATTCTCTATCGCGACCTTGTTTTGCAGTTCCTCCTGCTGAGTCTCCCTCAACCAAAAAGATTTCACAAATTTTAGGGTCAGTTTTAGAGCAATCTGAAAGTTTCCCTGGTAGTCCCATTCCCGACATTGCACCTTTTCTTTGCACCATATCACGGGCTTTACGGGCAGCAGCTCTTGCTTGTGCAGCCAAGATAACTTTGTCGACGATGATTTTCGCCTCTTTAGGATTTTCTTCCAAGTAAGCTTCAAGTAACGCATTCACAGTTGATTCAACAGCACCTCCAACGTCGTTATTGCCCAATTTGGTTTTTGTTTGACCTTCAAATTGAGGTTCTTGAACTTTTACTGATATAACGCAAGTAATACCTTCACGAAAATCGTCACCGGCGATTTCAATTTTTACTTTTTCAAGTAATTTTTGTTTGTCGGCATAGTTTTTCAAGGTACGGGTAAGTGCACGTCTGAAACCTCCCACGTGAGTTCCACCTTCAATGGTATTGATATTGTTTACATAAGAATGCAAATTCTCAGAATAACCGGTATTGTATTGGAAGGCAATCTCTACAGGCACTCCGTATTTATCGCTTTCACCGTAAATTGGCTCAGGAATAAGAGTTTCTCTGGTTCCGTCGATATATTTCACAAACTCACGTAAACCTCCCTCAGAATAATAAGTTTCTGTTCTGAAGGTGCCATCTTCTAATTTTTCTCTCTCATCGGTAAGGGTAAGTTTGATGCCTTTGTTTAGGAAAGACAATTCTCTCAAACGATTTTGAAGGGTATCGAAATTGTAGACATGGGTTTCTTTGAAAATGCTTCTATCTGGGAAGAAAGAAACTTCGGTACCTCTGATATTGGTTTCACCAACAACTTTTACGTCGTAAAGAGGTTTCCCAATTTCGTATTCTTGTTGGTGAATGATTCCATCTCTGTGAACCCTAACTTTTACTTGTGAAGAAAGTGCGTTCACACAACTCACACCCACACCGTGTAAACCACCAGAAACTTTGTAAGTGTCTTTATCGAATTTACCACCGGCATGAAGTACCGTCATTACAACCTCAAGTGCACTTTTTTGCTCTTTTTCATGAATATCGGTTGGAATACCACGTCCATTATCGAGAACGCGAATACCTTCACCTTCTAAAATTGCAACATGAATGGTATCGCAATGTCCGGCCAAAGCCTCGTCGATACTATTATCTACCACCTCATAAACCAAGTGATGTAGACCTTTTGGTCCAACATCTCCAATATACATTGCGGGTCTTTTTCTTACGGCTTCTAAACCTTCTAATACCTGAATATTATTGGCACCGTAATTTCCTTTATTGTTCTCGTCCATTTACTGTAAAGAATATGATTATTTGGTAAATTTACTAATAAATAACTGGCGCAGAAATAAACTTAATGTGGAATTTTCCACATAATAACAACGATTTAATTTACCACATCATTAAATTGATGTATGTTTCCGTTCACTGCCAATAATTCTACCATTGCATTCAACAATTTGCCATAATGCTCAATTGTTTTCATGTTGGCTTCCCAATATCTTGCCTCTCTCGAATTTAGTAAAAAAATTGTTCCTTCACCACTACTGAACTTTTGAATTTCCATTTGATATAGCTGAAAATAGCCAGCTTCCACTTGTTTGAGCATCTCATAAATTTGCTTGTAGGTTTCAACCTGCTTGGTCAATGCCATTAACTTTTGTTCAATTTCTCTTTGTTTGAATTTGAGGGACATTTGAGCTTCCAGAAACTTATACTGTGTTTCTTTGTAATCGGCCCTAGGACCAATAAAGAAAAGTGGTGATGCAAATGATATTCCAAACCTTGAATTGTTGTTAGGCGTGGGGAAAGTTTGAAAACCTGTATTTAAATACTGATATTTTAAATCTAATTTTGGCAACAAATAGTTTCGTTTTAGCTTTAAATCTAGCCCAATATTGTCAAGCTTTTTCTGAGAGATCATTAATTCGGGTTGACTCAATAATGAATTTGAAATGTTTATTCCTTGAATCAACGGATCTAAGTATTCAAAAAATGAATTGTTGGGTTTTATCTCAGGTCTGAACGATAATGGTACAATTTCCTTCTTTTCAGATACTGTCCATAAGTGAGCATTGAGTAAAATTTTTGATTTTAATGTGAGTATTTCATTATCGATCAAACGTGCCTTAAACTGTTGCTGTTGAACTGAAATTTCGAGCGTATCGAAGCCACTGCATCCCCCCGAAATAAAAACCTTTTTTATGGCATCTAACCTTTGATTTGAGAGCTCCAGAGCTTTCTGGAGTGATTCCGTTTGTTTGTAATTGATATACCAATGAATGTAGCCTTTCCAAATATCGAGATACAAACTTTGAACCATCGATTTTTTTTGAAATGCAGATTGATCTATGAAGATTTTAGATTGCTTGAGAAGGGTTCTTCTCTGATCTGTAATTAAATTTTTGAGCAATGGAACCTGAACTCCAATATATCCGAGTCCGGAGCTTGGTGTGTAAGATTCATTGTTTAAAAAAGCACCGCTGTTATTCTCTAGCCCAGCAGAAAAAGAAATAGGAGTGGGGGTATTTGATTCAATTTCAAAATAAGATTGATTATAGTACGATTTTCCATCGAAGGTTTTTTCTTTTGAATCGTAATTTAAACTTGGTTCAAATTTTGACAGAGCTTTTGTTCGATTTACATTTCCGTACAATTCTTGTATGTTGGCAATTTGAAATAATGGATGGTATCTTTCGATTTGATAGAACAAATCTTTGATAGAAAGGATGCCCACAGAATCATTTGAGTTGATTTGTGCATTGACTGCAGAGGCAAATAAAAAGATGACCGAAAGGGTACTTTTTTTCATTATTTTTTTGCTTGTTTATCATTTTGAGGCAAATAATAATCAGGAGAAAATCCGCTCACGATTCGCCAAAGTTCATACCAAATTGGTACCTTTTTCAACAACAAATAACCTCTAGCACCAACTCCAATTTTTAATTCCTTAGGCCATTTTTTTAGGTCGATTCTTTGTCTCACCAAAACACGATATTTGCCATTTTCATTCGGAGAGGAATTCACACCATAAACTTCACCTGGAAATGTACCATAAGTTAAATTTGGCCAACCTGAGAAAACCATTGTAGGCCAACCGTCGAAAGTAAATTGAACATGCACACCATCGTGTACCAATGGCATATCAACGGGATCAACAAATAATTCAACCACAGACTCGTATGATTTGGGCAGGATTTGACAAATCGTTTCACCTTCTTTGATTGTTTCTCCAACGCCATTAACTTTTGTTCTGGTTATATATCCTGATTTTGGAGCGGTAATGACGTAAAAACCATTTCTGATAGTGTAATTGGCCATGTTGTTTCTCATTTTTGAAACTTCCGCTTCAGCTTCCATCTGTGCCGATATTGCAGAATAGCGCTCACTTTCTCCCTTTGAAAGTTTTTCACCATACTCAGCACTTAAGTTTTGCATTTCTATTTTTGCATTTGCAATTGCTGCTTTTGCTTGACGAACCTTTGATTCTGACACAAATAATTTGGCAACCGTTTCCTGGTATTTTACTCTTTTGTTCTCAACATCCAAAGGACTTTTGATTGTTTTTGTTAATAAAATACTATCGCGTTCTAGTTGCTGTTTTGCAATTTTCGAATTTAGTCTGGCTGCTTCTAAATCGGCCAATTCGGCTTGTAATTTTAAATTTTCTTGATCGAGTTTGTTCTTTGCCTTTTGAATCGACAAATTCCTATTTAATTCCAATTGTTTAATTTGTTCATTTATGGCGTTGATTTTTGAGTTATAACTGAGCAATGAATTTTCTTTTGCTTGGATCTGAATCTCAGTTTGTTTCAATAAATCGGGGTTTAAATATTCACTTTTAATTTCGCCTAAAACCGCAATTGTATCGCCTAATTCTATGTAATCACCTTCCTTTACCAACCATTTATTTAACCGGCCCGCAATGGCTGATTGAATTTCTTGGGGTCTCTCTTCGTTGTTTAAGGTTGTGACGAATCCATTCGCTTGAATATTCTGTGTCCATGGTAGAAACAAAACCACCAAAAACGTGAGACAAAGGATAAAAATGATTTTTCCAAATTTATTGGAAGCCCAAGGACTATCTTTGAGTAGGGGATTCGATCTATTCGGTTTCATTGATTTCGTTTAATTTTTCGATAGAAATTCCACAATCATAAAGATACTCAACGGTAAGTATCAATTTTTCAATTGCATCTAACAATGTAATGATCAATATTTCTGAGGCCAAGAATTGACCCAAACTGATATCTTGGATAACCAAAAGATAACTTCCTATGATGAGCATGAAAAAGGTGAGAATCACTTTGATGACAACACCTAACCAGGCTTGTTTGTTCAAAATAACAAAATGTTGATTTCTCGTAATGGCATATTTTTCAATGCTGAGATTCAGCTGAGATAAGTTTTCTTCGTTGTAATTACAAGCTAATTGTCTTAGGTTTTCGGCTGTTTTAAACTTGTAATTGCTTTCCTCCCTTGCGGTTTTGAAACCCGTTAACCAGGTAAATCTCAACGATAAATACACCACAACAATAACCAACAAGCTGAAAATAATGAACATTGGGTGATATAAAGCAAGCAACAATAATCCAGCAACTGCCTGAAGTAATTTTCCAGTAAAATCTGTAATTAGTTTGGATAAACTCTTCTGCAATGTTACAATATCCATGAACTTTTGCGTTTTGTTGATGAGTTTCTCTGTACCATATTCAGACTGAATACGAATTGCCTCCCTGAATTTATATGCGTATTGCACAAACAACTTTCGTTGAAGTGAATCTATGATGCTGAGCTGAGCAACCCGTGTGATTCCCAAAAGAAAAACAGCCGTGGTTATTCCCAAGATTAAAATGACCCAACTGGTAGATAACCGACCTGCTAAAACGTAATTGATAATTGTTTGAATTCCAATAGGTATAGCAAGACTTATAATTCCAGCCAAGGCTGCGTATAAATATAAATACTTGATACTTTTTCGCTCAATTTTGATAAATGTAAATAAAATTTTCAGCGCATTTTGAACCTTGCGCTTCGCTGTATCTCGGGAGCTATATACTTTTTGTGTTTGCATGAATGCTATTTTAACAAAAATAGAATGAATCTAAATAACAAAAATAAAGGATAATAGTTTATTTTCCGCGTCCTTGAATCATGATTAATACAGTATTGAACATGATTTTAATGTCTAGGCCAAGCGACATGTTTTCCAAGTATAAAATATCATATTTCATGCGGTCTATCATTTCATAAACGTCTTGCGCATAACCGTATTTGATTTGTCCCCAACTCGTAATTCCAGGCTTAACCCTATGTAAACGTTTATAAATTGGAGCTTTTTCAATGATCTGATCAATGAAAAATTGGCGCTCAGGTCTTGGGCCTACCAAACTCATTTGTCCTAATAATACATTCAAAAATTGAGGCAATTCATCTAATCTTGTTTGTCTTAGAAAAATACCAACTGAAGTTCTTCGATCATCTTGATCTGAACTAAGTTGAGGGCCCAATTTTTCAGCATCAGCGCGCATGGATCGGAACTTAATGATTTTGAAAGGTACCCCTCTTAATCCGATTCTCTCTTGCATGAAAAAAATTGGACCCTTTGAATTTAATTTCACGGCAATTGCAATGATCACAAACAATGGCAAAAGTATAACCAAAGCGAGTAATGAAAAGAAAATATCCATGCTTCTCTTAATGAATTTTTGCCAATATGGCATTACTTCAAAATCTACCTCAGCCAACATGGTACCCAAAATATTATTCATTTTAACCACACCTAAGACTAAATTATAATCGTTCGGTAGCATTTTTAAATGAATGTTTTCATTTTGAATGTATTCTATTATTTGAGGTACAAATTCAGATTCATTGGTTTCATTACAGAGAATAATATCTTCAATTTGATGGATTTTAATTAAATCAGGTAAATTTTTCCAAGGGCCTAAATTCGGAAATTCAGAGGGATTTACAACAGTTTGTGGTGAAATTTCAACATGCCCTTTGATGTTGAACCCCTCCCATATTTTAGCCGTTTGTAAATCACGAATCAATTGAATAGATGTTTCTCCACTGCCAATAATCAAAGTATTGTATCCCCATTGTTTGTTTCTAATTTTGGTGATTGTATACGTAGAATTAATCAATCTGAAAAAAAGAGTACTGCCAAAATGAAAACTAAACAATACCGCTAATGAGCTGTAATAGTCGTAATAGTTGGATACGCTGTCATCCAATATGAGAACAAAAAACAGAATAATTACACCCAAAACACTGTTCCCAAAAGTGTTTTCGAGCTCCACTAACCT
Source organism: uncultured Rhizobium sp. (assembly GCA_964645755.1). GTDB lineage: Bacteria > Bacteroidota > Bacteroidia > NS11-12g > UBA955 > VMCP01. Next base: position 6,197 of record CAZYBT010000067.1, on the reverse strand, counting down.
TGATCTTCGGAGAATATGTTGGTAATAGCCCGACATTGCATATAAAATAATCCAAAATAGCGGGATGATGATCAGACCTGCATACAGTTTAATGTCTTGGTTAATCGGAATAACATAACCATGTTTTACCGCTTCAACATAGTTTTTTCGATAAAGAAATAATGCCAACCAACTTATACTTGCGGCAATCCAGTCAAAAAAAACATGCCAAAATATTCGAAATCCCTTGCGTATCATTTGCCTAAATGAGATAAACGTAGATTATCGAATAATATTTCGTGATCGCCATTGAAGCTTGCCGATTTGTCAAAGCTAAAAAATATCTCAAAAACGGTTCCACTCGGCTGTCCTTGTGTTTCGTACACTAAATCAATGTAAAATCTTTTCCAGGTTCCTTCAGTTTTATTTACCAATAAATATGGTATGAATTCAGTGCCTTTACTTGCACTTGTTCTTCTGAGGGACACTTGAACAGGTAAATCGGTTTTAATATCGAATTCAAAATACACATCGGTGCCATCCACAGGAATATTTTTAAAATTGGAAAAGCTGGCTAAATCCATTTTTCTAATTGAATCAATGGTTTTGAATTTAGCAACAAAAACTTTAGATTTTCCTTTGAATTGTTGATTCAACGCGTAATCTCGTGTATCCATGAAGGTGGTATCGCCCTTTGCTAAAGCCACAGGAATAAGGGTAGATGAAGCATCTTCAAAATCTTCTTGCCATAATATTTTGGCAGATTCTCTGTATTGAAAAACAGGGATGACATGGGTGTATTCACCGCGTTTCACCATTAAGCTGGTATCTTTGTATTGCAAACTTAGATAAGGAGCAAGCTGTGAACTATTGCCATTGAGTTTTACATATGGCGCAAATGTGTATTTATTTTGACCATCTCCGTCTACAGGAATTTTCGAAGGGATAGGGTAAGTGCCCAAAAATTGTTGATTTTGATATAGTTGAACGGCAGCAATTTGGTGAATGTTATTTCCTCCAATAGATTTTGCGTCAACAGTTACACTGTCGATTTTTATGTAAGCAGGTACAAAAGATTTTTCAGTTTCGCATCCTTCAAAAATGAAAACAAAAAATACCAGAATAGAGTAAAAAAAAATATGCTTTCGCATACCTACAAAAGTAAGGTTTTTTAGTCAAAAATTAAACGCTTTGATATTTACGCTTAACCTTCTCGGTAATAATTTCACAAATTTGAGCTACCCCTTCAATATGATCAAGGTGATTCAGAGGTGTCAGTTTTTTGTCAATATTTTCTATGAAATTTCGGATCTCCATTTTTTTGACATCATATGGCATGATGTTTCTTTTGATAGAAATAAATTGCTGATTATCGGCTTGACTATGCGGATTTTCAATTGCCAATGACAATTGATCGGTATTGGTGCTAAGTCGATATTCTGTAAGTTCGTTTTCATGAAAGTCAATATGAAATAATTTTTCATGTTGAAAAACTCTCAGTTTATGGGTTTTTTCTTCAATGGCTCTACCGAGAGAAATTTGACAAATTGCGTCATTGTCGAATTCCACATGAATATTTAACAAATCGGTGTGTTCACCAAACAGAAACATAGGTCTTGCAGAAATGCTTCTCACATTGCTGTCAACAATCCGTAAAATTAAATCCAACTCTTGTGAAAGTTGTTGAAAAATCCACTGGTTGAATTCTCCAGTTTTGGGCGCTTGGCAATGTTTTTCTAATTTTACGAATCTTGGTTTTTTAAGATATTGAAGGGATGTTGTGAAAAGGGGTAAACTGTAAAGTGTATTGCCAAATTGGAAAGTTGTTTCTGATTCTCTTCTGAGTTTCTGCAAAATTTCGATTTCATGTGACGACCAATTGCGATATCCATCGATAAAAATATGTTTGCCAAATTTCATCATTTGACAGATAACATCGAACGATAAATTTGAAACCTGATTGCCAATGATAAAGATATCACCAGATTGAATGATTTCAATGATTTTTATGAAATCTCCAAACATGTTGTAGTTCATAGAATCATCAGGATCGATGTATCCCTTTAAGGCAACATCTTTCAAATCTCTTAACAGAAGGGAATATTCTTCTACCGATTTTTGAGATCCAAGAATGATTGTTTTTTTCATTTGCGAAATGGTTACTTTTGCAGCGTCAACAAATTTTTGATTTTTTCTTGAATTTGGCATCAAGGCATTTTTAACACCATGTTTACAAACGAAGAATTTACAGACTCGCTCATACACCAGGGAAAACGCAAAAAACTAGCTGATTTAATGGCTGAAAAGGGCATATACAATGAGTTTGTGCTTGAAGCAATAAGGAAAATACCTAGACATTGGTTTTTCCCCAAAGATTTCGAACAATACGCCTACAGAGACGCTGCATTTCCGATCAATCATGGACAAACAATTTCACAACCATTTACAGTAGCGTATCAAAGTCAATTAATTGAAATTCAAAAAAATAGCAAAGTTTTAGAAGTGGGAACAGGAAGTGGGTATCAAGCTGCAATTTTAAGTGAAATGGGCGCTGAGTTGTATAGTATTGAATACATAAAGCCTTTGCTTGAAGAAGCTGCAGGTATACTGTCTAAAATCAATCCCAAAATCAAGCTTTTTCATGGTGATGGAAGTTTGGGGTTGCCAAAATACGCGCCTTTTGATGCCATCATCGTTACCGCAGGTGCACCAATTATTCCCGATAGTTTAAAACTGCAATTGAAAATAGGAGGGAAGCTGGTCATACCCGTAGGCTCAGATAAAGAAAATCAAGTGATGTACAGAATGACCCGTTTGTCGGAAACAGATTTCAACCTCGAAAAATTTGGCGATTTTAAATTCGTGCCTTTGAAAGGCAATCAAGGTTGGGAAATTTGATTTATCCGTTCATTATTGATTCGATCTCATCAATCTCTGTTGGATATCCATCCATCAAATCAACCAAACCATTTGAAGTGAGTACAACATCATTTTCAATGCGAATTCCTAATCCCTCTTCTTGTATATAAATTCCTGGTTCTACCGTTAAAACTGCACCCTCGGGAATGGCATCGAACCGATGCATGACGTCATGAACGTCCAGGCCTAAGTGATGTGAGGTTCCATGCATGTAATACTTCATGAAAGCTTTAGGATTGTCTTTGATCTGTTGTGTGGTTAACAAATTGATTTCCAATAGTTTTTCGGTCATAAATTCGCAAACCTGAGCGTGATAATTCGGAAGAGTAACTCCTGGTTTAAGAACGGTCTTAGCATATTTTTGCACACTTAAAACAGCATTATAAACCTCAGCTTGGCGCTTAGAAAATTTACCATTCACAGGAATACACCTTGATAAATCGCCATTGTAATTTGCATATTCTGCACCAAAATCTAAAAGTAACAAATCTCCGTCTTGACATTGCTTGTTATTTTCGATGTAGTGCAAAACACAAGCGCTTTTTCCACTTCCGATGATGGGGTCGAATGCAAATCCACGACTTTTGTTTCGAATAAATTCATGGATGAGTTCAGCTTCAATTTCATATTCCCAAATCCCTGGTTTTACAAATTTTAAAAGTCTCTCAAATCCTAATTTTGTAATAGAAATTGCTTCCTTAAGTAAATCAATTTCCTCTGATTCTTTTACCATTCTTAGGTTGGCCAAAATTGGTGCACTTCGCTTAATCTGATGTGCAGGATATTTTGACATAATTTCTTTTGCAAATCTTAAATTTGCATACGAAACTTTGTCGGTAAATCGATCATTTTCGTTTAAATTTACATAAATGTTGTCAGCGAGTAAAAACGCCGCATGTATGGTTTTCCAAAACTCATGATACCAAAAAACACTCTGTATCCCTGAAACCAAATAAACATCGTTAGGCATTAATCGAGCCCCATCCCAAATGGCTATTTGTTCCGAAGTCTCTTTTACAAATATCATCTCACGATACAATGGATTTGGACAATCCGGGAACAAAACCAATATCGTATCCTCCTGATCAACTCCTGTTAAATAAAATAAATCCGACTGCTGTTTGAATGCAAAATAAGCATCACCATTTCTTGGCATTTCATCGTTGCTGTGAAAAACGGCGATAGAACCGGTTTGCATTTTCGAAGCAAATTTTTGTCTGTTTTTAATGAATAGTGAGTTGGGAATGGATTTGTATTTCATGTAATTTGGATTTGATGTATGTTGCAAAAATACTTTGCTTTAATTGTATTTCGTACATTTTGAATCTTTAAAATGTGTGATTGTTCATGGATTAAGTTAGATTTTATATTTAATCTATTGATATTCAATTTAATAAAGCAATGTTCTTAATGTTCCAATTGAATAATTGCCATCATGGTAAACATTTTTGTTTCGAAAATTTGTAAAAAGAAATGGTTTACAATGAATTTTTTCATCATTTAATTGGATTCAAGTGATAAAATTTATATTTTTGAGGCAACACATTTTTCACTAAGTGTGTCTAACAAAAACAAACAATAAAAAACTAAAACTACATATATGAAAAGACTTTTACCATTAGTCATTTTATTTTTATCAATCTTTTCCTCGAAAACCACCCTCGCTTCCCACATGATGGGAGCCGACATGAGTTACAAGTGTTTGGGAAATGGAAAGTACAAAATCATTGCCAAAGTTTATCGTGATTGTCGAGGTGTCAGCATGAGTGTTGTTGATTTCAAAGCATTTGCAGGTGTAAATGGTGGAAATGGTTGCGGAACAGTTACACCTTCAGGGTTTACAAGAACAAACATCAGAGACGTAACCACTCGTTGTTCATCGGCGAGTAGTCCTTGTAACCCAAAAAATACATATGGAACGGGTAAAGGTGTGGAGGAACATACCTTCGAATGTACGATTGATTTCAATGCTTCTCCACTGAATTCTTTTTTAAATAAGAGTTCTTGTTGTGAAGTTACATTTTATGTTAACCAGTGCTGTAGAAATGGTGGTATTACAACAGGTGCCGCTAACAACGATTTTTATTCTACATGTATGATTAATATCTGTAACTTGAAGAAAACTGTTAACAAATGTAACAGTTCACCTCAGTTAACAAACGAGCCTGTAGGATTCTTGTGTTGTAACATTCCTTGGTACTACAACAATGGTGCTTTGGATACTATTGATTATGATTCCATCTCATATAAATTGGTAAAAGGATTGTCGAACGTACCAAACACCTCGGTATCTTACTCTTCTCCTTTTGCATACAACTATCCAATGACACCTTTTTGTATTCCCCCAACTACAATCAAGTGTACTCCAAACCCAAGCACAAACCCTCCACGTGGTTTTTATTTCGATACAGCCAATGGTGATATCATTGTTACCCCAACAAAATGTGACGAAGTGCCGATTCTAGTAATTGAACAAACTGAGTGGCGACAAGATAGTGCCTCCGGTACATGGATTGTCGTTGGTCGAACCCGAAGGGATATGCAAATGTGGGTACTCGATGACTGTGGATACAATAAACCACCTGTGATCAATGGTCCATACAGTTGGATCATCTGTGAAGGAGATAAAATTTGTAAGAAAATTAAAATTACAGATGAAACTTTTACGCCATACCAAACTGTTCCCGATACTGTAATTGGTAAATGGAACGGAGGTATACCTGGTGCAACCTTTATTGTAGTTGACAAAACTAAACGTGAAAAAGAATATGAATTTTGTTGGCAAACAAAGAGAGGACAAGCATCAGAAGTGTCTTATTCATTTACAGTTACAGCTTCAGATCAGCATTGTACACCTCCAGTAATTTCAATTCGAAGCTTTAAAGTTAAAGTGAATCCTCGTGCTGAAGATAAACGTATTTATACCGGTGTAGATAATACACAATTGCTGGGATATGAAGGAGCATCTTTAGCCAATGGAAAATTGAAATGCGGAAGATTTGCTTTCAATGCCCAGCTGGCAGCCAATTTTAAAGGTACCGCTACCTATCAATGGAGCTTTAGAGACTCTACAGGTAAAAAAGAGTTTTATTTTAGCTCAAAGAAAACAGATACATTGACCTTCTATAAAGGTGGTAAGTTTGTAATCGTTCATACAGTGAACAATAACTTTAACTGTCCAACAATTTACAGAGATACTGTGATTATTCCTGATCCACCAACAGTTGTAATGGCAACAAAAGACACCTTTGCGTGTCATGGATCTACCATGAAAGTATTACCAAGAGTGGTGAATGGTA
>CAZYBT010000066.1:0-14425 GCA_964645755.1 uncultured Rhizobium sp. | reverse complement strand
CTTCAAAAAAACAACAAGTTGAGGAAATGTTTGATAATATTTCTGCACGTTATGATTTTTTGAACCATTTTTTATCTTTAGGAATTGATTATTCTTGGAGAAAAAAAGTACGCAAAATTATTGAAAAAATCGACGCAAAACGAATTTTAGACGTTGCAACAGGTACAGCAGATTTGGCAATAGAATTATCGAAGATCAAAGACACCCAAATCATTGGTGTTGATATCAGTAGGGGAATGTTGGATATTGGAGATGTGAAATTGGAAAAATTAAAACTCACCAATAGAATCGTACTTCAACAAGCCGATTCAGAAAATTTGCCATTCAGCAACGAAGAGTTCGATGCAGTAACAGTGAGTTTTGGTGTGCGTAACTTTGAGAATTTGGATAGGGGATTGACAGACATGTGTCGCGTTTTAAAGAACAAGGGCAGCCTCATTGTGCTTGAATTCTCCAAACCTACAAATCCAGTATTCAGTAAATTGTACTGGTTTTATTTTAAATTTATCTTACCGCCTTTGGGTCGTTTGTTTAGCAAAGATGCAACAGCCTATACCTACCTCCCTCAGAGTGTGGCTGCATTCCCAGAAGGGGAAGAATTTTGTGAAAGAGCAAAAAATGCAGGCTTTTCAAAAGTCACTTACCAACCACTTACCTTCGGAATCTGTACGTTATACCATTGCGAAAAATAATTTTTATATCGATACTGTTGGGTCTTTCTCTTGGCTTAAAAGCCAATGGGAACGATACCTTGTATCATATTGATTATAAGTTAACGCCAAAAGATCCGTTGCGAATTTACCGAAAACATTTCTTCTGGGGAATTGCATTTTCCGCAACTCAGGCAAAAATGAAAATGCAATTGGATCCCGTTTTTTGGCAACGCAATGATTCTCTTCTCAATATTCTGCCTCAAGACCAAATGGGTGGTGGTTTCGGGGGAAGTGTGGCCTTGAGAATTGGCCGGCATTGGGAAATGAAAATGCTCACCATGCTTCAATTGCACTCCCGAAATGTGACCTACCAATGGGTGAACAAACCAGGTCCTACCATAAAAATAGAATCCATTTGTTTTGATATCCCACTTACCATGAAATATCGCTCCGATATGCCCAACAACACGGGTTTTTTTGTGTTAGGTGGCGTGCGTTGGTCTCACGACTTTCAGAGCAATGAAGATTTGGTGATTGGCAACTCGAAACCCCTAATTGCCCTAAAAAAAGACACCTACTATTACGAATTTGGTGGTGGCTTTGAATTTAGGATGGATTATGTGGATCTATCCATTGAATTTAAAATGTCGAATGGCATCAATAACGCACTTGTAAGGGTTCCCGATAGCTATTATTCTGGTTCTTTGAGCAGCATTTTGCCCCGACTTTTTAGTATTACCTTAATGGCTCAAAATTGAATTTTACAATACAACATAGAGATCCTTATTCAAAGGCTAGGGCAGGTGTGATTGAAACAGATCACGGTGTCATTGAAACCCCAATTTTTATGCCTGTTGGCACCGCTGCCACAGTAAAAGGTTTGCATAAAAATTTCCTCGAAAACGAAATAAACGCCGATATCATCCTTGGAAATACCTACCATTTGTATTTGCGTCCAGGTCTTGAAATTTTGGAAAAAGCTGGGGGTATACACGGCTTTTCTAATTGGAACCGACCTATTTTAACTGATTCTGGGGGATATCAGGTGTACTCCTTATCTGGTACCAGAAAATTAAAGGAAGAAGGCGCAACCTTTCAAAGCCATATTGATGGATCTCGACATTTGTTTAGTCCTGAATATGTGATGGACATACAAAGAACCCTTGGTGCAGATATCATCATGGCCTTCGATGAATGTACTCCTTATCCTTGCGATAAAAAATATGCCGAAAAAAGCATGCACATGACCCACCGTTGGCTAGACAGATGCATGAAAAGATACCACGAAACAGAACCTAAATACGGACACCACCAAGAACTGTTTCCAATTGTACAAGGCAGTGTTTATCCAGATCTTAGAAAGCAAAGTGCAGAATATGTGATCAAACACGAGGCCGGTGGCTATGCCATTGGCGGACTATCTGTAGGGGAACCTCATGAAGATATGTACGCCATGACCGAATTGGTGTGCGACATCCTTCCAGTAGAAAAACCAAGATACTTAATGGGTGTTGGTACTCCTGAAAATATTTTAGAATCCATTGCCCTAGGTGTTGATATGTTTGATTGTGTGATGCCTACCAGAAACGGCCGTAATGGCATGATTTTTACCCGCAACGGCATTATCAATATCCGAAATAAAAAATGGGCCGACTGCTTCGATCCAATCGATTCGTGGTTGACCCCAGAATATTCATTGGCTTATTTGCGCCATTTGTTTGTTGCTGGTGAAATGCTTGGTCCCATTGTGGCAAGTTTGCAGAATTTGAGATTCTATCTTTGGTTGGTGCGTCAAGCCCGCATCCAAATCAAAAACAATGAGTTCCATATTTGGAAAGATTCCGTTTTGAAAACCATCAACCGAAAATTATAAATGAAGTTTTTTAAAGAGTTGGATCTGTATATCGCGAAAAAGTTTATCAAAACTTTTTTTGTGACCATTTTGCTCTTTATTATCATCATCATTATCTTTGATATAGCAGAAAAATTAGACGACTTCCTTCAAAAACATGCACCTGTAAGTGAAATATTTACAGTGTATTATGTGAGTTTTATACCCACATTGCTCAATACGTTTAGCCCGATTTTTATCTTCATTTCTGTTTTGTATTTTACCTCAAGATTGGCCTCCAGAACAGAGATTATTTCAATGCTTGCGGGCGGACTTTCTCTGCGGAGAATTTTGGTTCCCTACCTTGCTGTAGGCGCTCTTTTTGCCTTTGGAAGTTACATGCTCAATGCTTGGATTATCCCAATTTCTGATAAAAAAAGGGTCAAATTTGAAAATACTTATTTGAGGGACTATTGGTCGGAATCGAGATCGGCAATTTACCGCCAAATCAAACCCGGAGTTGTGATGTATATGGAGTATTTTAGTAACAACGATAGCTCTGGTATTGGAGTAACACTTGAACAATACAAAGGCCAAGAGTTATCCAGTGTTCTATTTGGAAGGTTCATTCGTTGGGAACCTGTTCAAAAAACTTGGAGATTGGAAATTGTAACTCAAAGAGAATTTTTAGCCGATGGAAATCAAAAAATTAGTACGAGACCCTTTTTGGATACACTCATCGGTTTTAATCCAGCGAATTTCTTTTTCAGAGTTGAGGACGTTCAATCGCTCAATCAAAATGAATTAACTTCCTTTATTCAAAAAGAAAAATTAAGAGGCTCACCCAATGTTCAAGCATTGGAAACTGAGAAATATAGGAGAATTGCATCTCCGTTTAGTACCTTTATACTCATTGTAATTGCCGTTTCTGTAGCGGGTAGAAAGTCTCGGGGTGGATTGGGAATTGCACTTGGGGTCGGAATCTTTGTGATTTTGTTTTTCCTGTTTTTCAGCAAGTATTTTATTAGCTTAGGAAATACCAATGTTTTGCCACCGCAGTTGGCGGTTTGGCTGCCTAATTTACTTTTTGTGCCTGTAGCGTATATATTCTACAGATTTGCACAAAAGTAAAAAAATGCGTATATTAGTAGAAATGAGAAATTTGATGATGGTTTGTTTTCTCCTGTTTTCGGGAGGAATCATGGCTCAACCGGTACCAAAGAAAAAATCATCCCCCAAAATAAAATACCCTGAAAATAAGGATTTTAGGGTCGATTCAGTGGTGCTTAGGCGGTTTTACCCGGGAGTGATGGGAGCCCCTATAGTATTCAAAGTTGATTTCTTTTGTAAAGCAAAACGGAACCTAGGGTCAAAAGTGAAGAGAGATTTTCTCAAAGTAGATTCTATTTGGATGGACGATAAACGTGCCAAATGCAACTTGTCGCTTGAAAAAATTGCCAACCCCTTAGCAAAAGGCAGAGAGTTTCAGATTGTTGCTGAATTGGTTTATCCTGCAGCCAATCGCGATTTCCCAGATCAACCCGTTGAAATTCAACCCAATGTCCCTCCAATAAAATATAAAGGAAAGATTTTGCTGCGCTATTCTGTATCTGGAAAAATATATTATGTAGACGTTCCCCAATATCAAATTGGAACCACCATTTACGCGCCTTAACCGTTATTCAACCTCGAGCACCAAGCCTTTGAGGTAATGACCCTCGGGGTGAAAAATATTCACCGGATGGTCAGGTCCTTGTCCTAAACGATGCAAAATGCGGCAATTTCTGCCCACTTCAATGGCGGCAGCAGTGACAGTATTTGCAAACAGTTTTTCATCAATCACCTGGCTACACGAAAAAGTAAAGAGCAATCCTCCGGGTTTTACCCTGTTTAAACCCAACATATTCAATCGTTTATATCCCATGGTGGCTGCATGCTTTTTTGTCAAACTTTTGGCAAAAGCAGGTGGATCTAAAACCACAATATCATAGGTCTCTTCAATGTCGCGTAGGTATTTCATTACATCCGCTTGTATGGCCAAGTGCTTGTCTGATAATTGATTCAGTGCAACATTTTCGGTAGATAAATCTACCGCAATTTGAGAAATATCGACAGATTTCACCAAACTTGCACCGCCCATCAAAGCCGCAACACTGAATCCCCCGGAATAAGAAAAGGTGTTCAGAACCGTTTTATCTTGAGCATAATGCTTCAAAAGTGACCTGTTTTCGCGTTGATCGAGGAAAAAACCTGTTTTTTGACCCGTCACCCAGTTCACTTTGAATTTCATGTGATTTTCAGTGGCAATGGTTTCCTGTTGATTGCCCAAAAGAAATTCATCTTCTATCTCTTCATCGTGCATGGCTGCGCTACTTTTGCTGTAAATATGTTCAATTTCTTGACCATAAACAGTTTGAATGGCGCGCGCAATTTCGTTTAAACTCAAATACATGCCGTCTGTATGTGCTTGAATAACAGCAGTGTTGGCGTAGATATCGACAATCAAACCGGGCAATAAATCGCCTTCACCATGCACCAAACGATAAGCATTTGTAGGGTGTTGAATGCCTAAATTCAATTTTTCGCGCAAATTTTTACAATTTTGTATGCGGGATGTCCAAAATGCATCGTTAATTTCCTGTTGGGTGAAAGAAAGCACCCTGATGCTGATGCTGCCGTCGCCAACATGTCCGCATGCCAACCAGTTGTTGAAAGCGTCGTAAACTTGAACGATTTCGCCAGATGAACACGGATCCATGCTCTGAATTGCGCCACTAAATATCCATGGATGTTTGCGCGTGATGGCAATTTCTTTGCCTTTTTTTAGGATTGCTTTTTTCACAATGAAGGTGCAAAGTTCAAGGAAAAGTTAGACATTTGAAAAATGTCGTTGAAACTTATCGAAATAATTCGTGAAATTGAATCCGTTGCACCATTGTCGCTGCAAGAATCTTACGACAATAGCGGACTGCTCATTGGCGATGTGAATTTGGACATTCATGCTGCTTTGGTTTGTTTGGATTGTACGGAATCTGTTGTAGATGAGGCAATTGCAAAAGGTTGCAATTTGATTGTTGCCCATCACCCAATTATTTTTGGTGGGCTAAAAAAATTGGTCGGGCAAAATGAAGTGCAGCGCGTTGTGGTGAAGGCCATTCAAAACAACCTCGCCATTTATGCGTGTCATACCAACCTCGATAACGTTCTTTTAAACGGTGTGAATGGAAAAATCGCGCAAAAATTAAATCTTGAAAACACGCAAGTGTTGTTGTCAAAAGACAATTTACTGTACAAATTGGAAGTTTTTGTGCCTGTGGAGCACGCCGATGTCCTCAAGAAAGCGCTGTTCGCCGCTGGAGCTGGAAACATTGGGAACTACAGTGAATGTTCTTTTTCTTTTGAGGGACAAGGGAGTTTCAGGCCAAATGATGGGGCGAACCCAACATTGGGAGAAATTGGTGAAATGGAGCAGGTGAATGAAACCAAGATTGAGGTTGTGTTTCCTAAATGGGTCAAATCTAGAGTCTTAAATGCAATGTTTTTCGCTCATCCATACGAAGAAGTCGCTTACCAAATTTTAAGCACCGAAAATGGTGTGAATGGCTATGGAAGTGGGGTAGTGGGGTATTTGAAAGAACCAATGTCGGAACAAGATTTCTTGTCGTATTTGAAAGAAAAAATGGAGTTGGATGTGTTTAAATATACACGTTTTACTGGTAGAGAGGTGAAAAAGGTGGCAATTTGTGGGGGCTCGGGTGCTTTTTTAATTGGCAAAGCCAAGGCCGAACAAGCCGATGTTTACATCAGTGCAGATATCAAATACCATGAATTTTTCGATGCAGAAAACCAGCTGCTCATTTGCGATATTGGTCATTTCGAGAGTGAAAAATATACGATTGAGTTAATTATAGAGATTTTATCAAAAAAATTCCCTAATTTTGCAACCATTTTTGCACAAACTAATACCAACCCTATTCAATATTATCGATAAACATGGACGTAACCGTTGAGAAAAAACTACAAGACCTTTGGAAATTGCAACAAATTGACAATAAATTAGACAATTTGAGAGCGGTTTTAGGTGAATTGCCGATGGAAGTATCGGATTTGGAAGATGATATTGCTGGACTCGAAACCAGAGTAAATCATATCCAAGAAGAAATTGGCAATTATAACCAAGAGGTTGCGAATAAAAAATTGGCTATCAAAGATTTTCAAAGATTAATTGAAAAATACGAAGAGCAATTAAACAATATTAAAAACAGTCGTGAATTTGAAGCAATCGACAAAGAAAAAGAAATCGCTGGATTGGAGATTTTGTCGGCTGAAAAGAAAATTCGTGAATTTGGCAAGCAAATTGAATCAAAATCTGAAGTTCTTGTTCAAACTCAGGCTGCATTAGATAGTCGTAAAGCTGACTTGGAATTCAAGAAAGCAGAGTTGACAGAAATTGAAAAAGAAAACGAAGAAGAGATTCAAAAGTTGAACAAAGACCGTGAAGGTGCTGCTAAGAAATTGGACGATCGTTATTTCCGTGCATACCACAGAATTCGTGAAAACATGAAGAATGGTGTTGCCGTGGCTCCAATTATGCGTGGATCGTGCGGTGGATGTTTCTCTAAGATTCCTCCTCAACGTCACTCTGATATTCGTGCACATTACAAAATCATTGATTGTGAACATTGTGGTCGTATTTTGGTTGACCAACACATCAGTGGTATCGCAGCATTCGCTGAAGTGAAGGAAGAAAAACCAACGCGCAGAAAAATGCGCTTAACCGCTAAATAAAAAAAAGGGGCTTAGGCCCCTTTTTTTATGTTTAAAGTTGAAAGTTTAGGGTTTAAAGTTGTCATTCAAAGTTTATAGTTCCAGTTCAACGTTTTGCAACAATCCCTCTAATCTCCCTAACCCTTCTAATCCTATAACCTTAAATTTACAGTTGAAAGTTTAGGGTTTAAAGTTGTCGTTCAACGTTTTGTGACAATCCCTCTAATCTCGCTAATCATTTTAACCCTTTATAATCCCCCATAAACCCTTCTAAACCTTTAATACTGCTCCTTCTCATTCGGGAAATCCACCGATTTTACATCGGCAATGTATTGTTGCACCGCCCCTTTGATATCGTCGTAGAGATTCAGGTAGCGACGTAAAAATCTAGGGTTGAATTCATTGTTGATTCCCAACATGTCGTGCAAAACCAAAACTTGACCATCAACACCGTTTCCAGCACCAATGCCAATAACAGGGATGCTCACAGATTCTGCTACTTTTTTGGCCAAATCAGCAGGTATTTTCTCCAGAACTAAGGCAAAACATCCCGCTTCCTCGAGTAACTTACTGTCGCGAAGCAATTTTTCAGCTTCCTCATTTTCTGTGGCTCTAACTGTATAGGTTCCAAATTTATAAATGCTTTGTGGCGTTAAACCCAAATGTCCCATCACAGGAACACCTGCTGTTAAAATACGTTTGATACTTTCAATGATTTCTTCTCCACCTTCCATCTTGATGGCGTGAGCTCCGCTTTCCTTCATGATTCTGATGGTGCTATTCAAGGCTTCTTTCGAGTTTCCTTGGTAGCTACCGAATGGCAAATCTACAACCACGAGAGCTCGGTTGATACCACGAACAACGCTGCTTGCGTGGTAAATCATCTGATCTAAAGTAATTGGCAATGTGGTTTCATGTCCTGCCATCACATTCGATGCGCTATCGCCTACCAAAATGACGTCAATTCCGGCAGCATCAATAATACGAGCAGTAGAAAAATCATAAGCTGTGAGCATTGAAATTTTTTCCCCCCTTGCCTTCATCTCATGAAGTACGTGGGTGGTTATTTTTTTGTCTTCCTTGTGAACTGACATAATCTTAGTTTCTTACACAAAGTTGAGAATTAATCTTGGTTTCTCTAAACGATTCGACAGAATATTTGCATTTCTTGCAAAAAAAAGAGCAGACTCAAAGTATTTTACGCAAAACTTACAAGAGAGTTCATGCAGTTTTGGTTATATTTGTCGTTTCTTATTCACCTATTCATGATCACTCGTAAGCACATTCATTCATTTTTATTTTTAGGGACATTCCTCAGCTTTTTGGTGGGTGGATTAACTTCTTGCGACAATGAAGTGGATATCAATGCCGATTGGAAAGAAACAATCATTGTATACAGTTTGCTCGATGTGAATGATTCCATACAATATGTAAAAGTAAACAAGGCTTTTTTGAACGAGAAGCAAAGCGCTTATCAGGTTGCCAAAAATTCAGACAGTCTCTACCTCGATTCTGTAAAAGTAACCCTAACAGATTTGTACACTGGTGAGGTTATCACGCTTGAAAAAACCAATAAACTCAAAAAAGTGGATGGTATTTTTGCAAACGACGTCAATTACTTGTGGCAAACTACCAAGAAATTGGCGGAGGACCGCGAATATGAAATCAATGTGAGAAATCCGAGAACAGGAACTTCCGTTAATTCGCGCACCAGAACAGTTAAATCAGCCAACATCCGCGCTCCCTTTACAAGTCCTAAATCAGTCTTTTCTCTCGGTACCGACTACATCACAGTGATGTGCGCCCCGGGTTTAAATGCAAAAGCGTATGATGTGAAATTTTTGGTTAAATACGAAAAAATCAATGTTCAAGATACCACAGTGAAGGAAGTGAATACCATTGTTTGGAACATGGTGAATAATTTCCCAGTGAGTGGCAGCGGTGATATCATTCGTAAAATTGAGAAAACGGCATTTTTTCAGTTTTTGGGGAATACTCTGAAAGCTGACCCTAATTACCAACATCGCATCCTTTCTGTTGGGACTATCTTTTATGGTGGCAATCAAAATCTGGTAGATTATATTTCTGTGAATGAACCTTCTATTGGAATTGTTCAAAAACAATCGGAATACAGCAATGTTGTAGGCGGTTTGGGTTTGTTTGCCAGCCGTTGTACCCAAATCACCACCGATATTAAATTTGACCCGTCTTCGGTGTCCCTCCTAAAAATAAACCAATATACCAAGGATTTGAACTTCATTCGATAGGTGGTTTGTCACGACAGTTTGACTTTTTAATTTGATATTTCTATCAGAAAACTGACAGTTTCTGACAATTCGGCAGTTTTTTGATTGATTTTGTAGTTGGCACTTCCTTTGATATAAAGAGGGAAAGGAAACTTAAAAATCATGAGTAAAATAATTGGAATTGACTTAGGAACAACCAACAGTTGTGTAGCCGTTTTAGAAGGAAATGAGCCAGTGGTAATTGCGAACAGCGAAGGTCGCAGAACCACGCCATCAATTGTTGCGTTTATGGACAATGGTAATGGTGAGCGCAAAGTAGGTGACCCTGCAAAACGTCAAGCCATTACAAACCCTACCCACACTGTGCAATCGATCAAACGTTTTATGGGTGAAAAATATTCATCTATGATCAATGAAATGGGACGTGTACCATATGAAGTGGTGAAAGGTGACAACGATACTCCGAGAGTGAAAATTGGCGATCGTCAATTTACCCCTCAGGAAATTAGTGCAATGGTGCTTCAAAAAATGAAGAAAACTGCCGAAGATTACCTTGGACAAGAGGTAACACGTGCGGTGATTACTGTACCTGCTTATTTTAATGACGCTCAACGTCAAGCTGCTTTGGCTTATGGTTTAGATAAAACCGATAGAGATATAAAAATTGCTGTTTACGATTTGGGTGGTGGAACTTTCGACGTTTCTATCCTTGAACTTGGCGACGGTGTATTTGAGGTGAAAAGTACTAACGGTGATACCCACCTTGGGGGAGATGATTTCGACCAAGTAATCATTGATTGGTTGGCCGACGAATTCAAATCTGATGAAAATATCGATTTGCGTAAAGATCCAATGGCTTTGCAGCGTTTGAAAGAAGCTGCTGAAAAAGCGAAAATTGAATTGTCAAGCAGCTCTGAAACCGATATCAACTTGCCTTATGTAACTGCAGTTGATGGTGTTCCAAAACATTTGGTGCGCAAACTTACAAGAAGCAAATTCGAACAATTGGCTGAATCGTTGATTCAAAGAACCCTAGAGCCATGCAAAAAAGCATTGAAAGATGCTGGAATTTCTGCAAATCAAATCGACGAAGTGATTTTGGTGGGAGGTTCTACACGTATCCCTGCAATTCAAAAATTGGTAGAAGATTTCTTCGGAAAAACACCAAGTAAAGGTGTAAATCCAGACGAAGTGGTAGCAATTGGTGCTTCAATTCAAGGTGGTGTGCTTACAGGTGAGGTAAAAGATATCCTCCTATTAGACGTAACACCTTTAAGTTTGGGTATCGAAACAATGGGCGGTGTGATGACAAAAATGATTGAGTCGAACACAACCATCCCTTCTAAGAAAACAGAAACGTTTTCAACAGCTGCAGACAATCAGCCTTCCGTTGAAATTCATATCATACAAGGTGAGCGTCCAATGGCTGCCGATAATAAAACAATCGGTCGTTTTATCTTAGATAGCATTCCGCCAGCACCAAGAGGTGTCCCTCAAATTGAAGTAACATTCGATATTGACGCAAACGGTATTTTGAATGTAAGTGCAAAAGATAAAGCTACTGGAAAAGAGCAAAAAATCAGAATTGAAGCAAGCAGTGGTTTGAGCAAGGAAGACATTGAAAAAATGAAGAAAGAGGCGGAAATGAACGCTGAAGCTGATTTGAAGCGCAAAGAAGAAGCGGATAAGATTAACGCAGCTGATTCATTGGTTTTCAATACTGAAAAACAATTGAAAGAGTACGGTGATAAATTGCCAGCTGAAAAGAAAACCACCATCGAAGAAGCTGCTGCTAAATTGAAAGAAGCCGTTGCTGCCAAGAACTTCGCGGATATGGATACCCATTCACAAGCCCTGAACGATGCTTGGCAAGCTGCAAGTCAAGACATGTACAACGCAACTGGTGGACAACCAGGTGCTGAAGGTCAAGAGAATCCAAATGCAGGAAATGCAGGTGGATCAAAGGCCGACGAAGTACAAGATGTTGATTTCGAAGAAGTGAAATAATTAACTTGAAGTTTAATGTATCAAAAAGAGCCACCATTGTGTGGCTCTTTTTGTTTATCTCTGTTAGTTGTATCTTTGTAAAAATGAAAAAATTGATTCGCCTAATTTGGGGTTCAACGGCATTGCTTCTTTTTGCGTGTCAAAACAATACAAAAAATGAACAAGTTGTTGAAAGTCATCGCGATAATGATACCGTGGCAGTTGTTGATCTTGCAAAAATCGATACCTCAAAATTGGCCTCATTTTCGGTAGATAGCCTCAAAATGTGTGCAGCTTTTCAAACTGCGGCTAATGAATTTACCACTGGATATAAATTGAAAAATGTGGCGACTTACGCAAAATATTCCCATCCAACCATTATCAAAATGAATGGTGGGGTTGAGCAATTTAAAAAGAGAATGTCGGAACTGGTAAAATTGGATACCCTGAAATTTGGAAAAATGCTCACTGGCCCTGTAAAAAGGGTAGAAGCGGCCATTGATCCCAAAGGGAATGTAACCGGCTGGTATTGCTTAATGCCTGTTCAACGCTGGCCAATGAATGGAAATAACAATGAAATCAAAGTTCAATGGTTGGCCGGCCAATCTTTGGATCATGGAAAAACCATTTATTTTGTTGATATCACAGGAATTCCAAAAGAGAAGATTTACCAACTGATGCCCGATTATCATTTTTTGCTCGACAGAGAATTAAATCGCTAAGTGATATACGAAAAAAGGCTGCTTCAATATGAGGCAGCCTTTTTTTATGATGAACAGGATCGATTATCCTTTGTTTGCTTTTGCGTGATCGGCTAAGAACTGTGCCAACCCAATATCGGTTAATGGATGTTTCAAAAGTCCTAAAATAGCACTTAGAGGACAAGTTACAACGTCGGCTCCGTGGGTAGCAGATTGAACGATGTGCAAAGGATTGCGCACGCTTGCTGCCAAAATTTGAGTTTCATATCCTTGTACTGCATAAATTTCGGCAATACTTTTGATAAGATCCATTCCATCCCAAGAAATATCGTCGATACGACCAATAAAAGGAGAAAGGTAGGTAGCGCCAGCTTTCGCTGCAAGAATGGCTTGTCCGGGACTAAATACCAAGGTGCAGTTAGTGCGAATTCCTTTTCTGGTGAAATATGAAATGGCTTTGATACCATCTTTAATCATTGGAACTTTTACCACGATGTTTTCGTGTAAAGCCGCCAATTTTTCTCCTTCGGCAATCATTCCCTCGTAATCGGTGGAAATCACTTCAGCAGAAACATCACCATCTACAATTGCACAGATATCTTTGTAGTGTTGCATCACTGCAGCTTCTCCTACAATTCCTTCCTTTGCCATTAACGACGGATTGGTGGTTACACCATCTAAAATGCCCAAATCATTCGCTTCTCTGATCTGATCTAAGTTTGCGGTATCAATAAAGAATTTCATGTCCTGCAAATTTACGACGTGTTTCCTTCTAAGTGAAAGAAAGTCATGCACAATTTTTCAATATTCTACGATTTTTCATGTACTTCCGTCGGTATTTTCCTTTTTTATGAGGGACATTTGTTTATTTTTGTATATCGATTGAGTGAAGAAAATTCAACAAAAAATCACTTTTTTAAAAACTATTTGATTCAATTATTGGTTAGTATTACACAATGAGCCGAAAAGTAGCCGTATACAGAACCGCACACTTCAATGCTGCACACCGTTTGAATGTGCCTCAATGGTCAGTAGAAGAGAATAAAGCTTTTTTTGGTTTGTGTAACCACGAAAATTACCACGGACACAATTACGATGTTCAGGTTTGTGTGGAAGGGGAAGTAGATGAAGTTTCAGGATATTTGATCGACATGAAAGTATTGAAAAAGTACATTGAAGAGGAAGTGACAGATGCTTTCGATCATAAAAATTTGAATCTCGATGTTCCCGAATTTAAAGAGTTGAACCCAACGGCAGAAAACATTGTTTGGGTCATTTGGAAAAAATTAAGAAATAGATTGGATGAACGCTACGAGCTGAGTGTAAGGCTCTATGAAACTCCACGTAACTTTGTAGAATTTAATGGAAAATAAATTGAATAAGATTGTGTCTCAATGGGATGAAATGGGTGATTCTCATGTTGGTAGTTCTAAGGATACTCCTTTGAGAGAAGATGCCTTTGCAATGGATGATCAACTTAAAATTGAACTCATTGCCAAGCATTTTAAAGAAATTATGCATGTCTTGGGTCTGGATTTAACCGATGAAAGCCTAAAGGGCACACCTCAAAGGGTTGCCAAAATGTTCATCAATGAGCACTTTAAGGGATTAGATCCGAAAAACAAACCCCATCCAACCTTGTTTGAAAACAACTTCGGTTATCAAGAGATGTTGGTTGAAAGGGATATTTCTTTCCACTCAACTTGCGAGCATCATTTTGTTCCAATTTATGGAAAGGCCCATGTTGCATATATCAGCAGTGGCAAGGTTATTGGATTGTCGAAATTAAACCGCATTGTTGACTACTATTCAAAGCGTCCGCAAGTTCAGGAACGACTCACCATTCAGGTAGCAGAGGAATTGAAGGATGTGCTTCAAACCGAAGATGTTGCAGTAGTAATGGATGCAAAGCATTTATGCGTGGCAAGCAGAGGCATCAAAGACATTACCAGTTCAACGGTAACAGCGAGCTACCACGGAAAATTCAACGATTTGGAAACCCGCGCAGAATTCCTCAAATACATTGGTTTTTCTGAGGGATAATTTCCTGAACGATAACCTCATTTACTTAAATAAAAAAAACGGCCAAGTTTCTTGGCCGTTTTTTTATGGGTGGGATATTGTAAATTCTAAAATGATATCAAAAAGATTTCCGTTTATTTAATTTGTTGGCCTTCTGGTATAATACTATAATACTCCCCAGTTGTTGGACCAAAGTTTAGTGGTGCTAAGTTAATATTT
>CAZYBT010000065.1:0-14545 GCA_964645755.1 uncultured Rhizobium sp. | reverse complement strand
GTACAAATAACCTAAATGTCATAAAATTGTCTAACATCCACTGCATCAAAACTTTGTGAATGGCGTTTTTTTTATTAAACGCAACAAAGCAATCGGTGATTATTTGAAAATGGTAAAACTCACTGTAACCATGCAACCACCGATAAGTGCTGTACATAAATCTTTACCATAATCATCCGCATTCCAACGATATCCTGTTTGTACAAAATCGAGTGATTCTTTGATGATTCCTAATCCCAATGTGGTTAAGGTAGACGCAATAAACGCTTTTTTTCGAGATGTTTTGGGATCCGCAATTTTGTAAAAATCGTTGAAAATTTTGTAACTAACCGCAGATGTAATGGTTCCTATTGCTAGGTATTTTTGCTTGTCTGGTGAGTTGAAGTTTATTCCCATTTGATCCATTTGGCCAAAAGCAGATTTCATCGAAATCAACATGCAGATTAAAAGAAGTTTCAAGTTTTTCATAAAGTTGTTGTTTAAGCATATACATTGTATTTCAAATAGAGTGCCACATTTTTTTATTAATAAAAATTAAATTTTAACCAATTGATTTACAACTACTTAAACCAAAAAACACATCGATTAAAAAAGTTTGGCAAGGGTTTTGCACTCAATACAACATGAAATAATTCTCAGTTTAACCTTAACCATTTTCAATGATGTTACAAAAATTCAAATTTCCGGTTTTCGCTGCTCTCATGTTAGCAGCGCCTCAATCAATCTCTGCTCAATTCGAAATCGGCGCAGGTATTGGCGCTTCAAACTTTCAAGGTGACTTAGGTGGTACCCTGAACAATGGAGCCTATAAATTTTGGGACCTCGATTTGTTTTCAACACGTGAAATGGGTCAAGTCTTTGTTAAATATCAAGTTTTACCCAACCTTAAGCTGAGAGGAAACGTTGCATTTGCTCATCTGTATGGAAACGATGATTATGCTGGGAATCCAGAAATTGCTCAAAGAGGCGCTAAAATGGACGGCAATGTAATTCAATCGTCTGTGCAGTTAGAGTTCAGCGTGATTCCTAATTATCCTATTTATGGCATTGTGGGACTTGGATATGCCCAATACGATGTGAATACTTCTATTTTAGGTGTCGATCAAAACATTCAACCTAGTAGCAGTTTTAGTGTACCCCTCGGACTAGGAATGAAAATTGCGCAAATTGGCAAAGGACAACTTGACGTTGAGGTGGTAGCACATTATTTGAACACTGACTATGCCGACGGTTACGCTGGTCCAAATTCATACAGCAACGATACTTATACCTTTGTTTCCGTGAACTATAGCATCCCACTTGGCAAAAGTGCTTATGCTCAATCAAAACTCAAAAACAAAAAATTCATACAGTTTAATAAAAGAAAATGTCCTAGTTTTTAACTGGGACATTTTCTTTTGTGGAATATTCCACGATAAAAAATTAAATTATTGTACTATTTACAATAATCCTTTTATATTTGTTCATTGGCAAGTTTCACATAACTTGCCGATTGCATTATGCGAATCGATTTTTATCCAATCTATCAAGTATACAAAGACATAAAAAAGAGCCTTCATATCATGCTCGGTGTGTGCTTTATTTTTGCACCTCTCAACCTCTTTTCTCAAACAATCAAAGTTGAAATCAAAAAAACGGATAAGGGTTACACTTTGGTCAGAAACAATCAAGACTATTATGTGATTGGTGCAGGTGGTCAAACGAATTTAGATTTGGTGGTTGAATTGGGAGGGAATTCAATTCGTACTTGGGGATTAGAAAATGCGCAAGAAGTTTTAGACCAAGCCCATTCCAAAGGATTGAGTGTAATGCTTGGATTTTGGGTTCAACATGAAAGACATGGCTTTGACTACGACAATGAAGAAAAAGTGAAAAAGCAAATCGCACACTTTAAAAGAGCAATTGATCAATTTAAAAACCACCCAGCTTTGCTGATGTGGGGAATTGGAAACGAAGTTGATCTATTCTACACGAATCCCAAAGTCTGGAATTCAATTCAAGAAATTGCAAAATATGCGCATGAAGTTGACCCCAATCACCCAACTTCAACAGTAACCGCGGGCTTGGATTCATTAGAAGTTAAGCACATTTTGGCTCGCTGCCCTGACATTGACATCTATTGCGTGAATACCTATGGCGACATAGCCAATGTCCCTCAGAATATTCAAAAATACGGTTGGAATGGACCATATATGATTACAGAATGGGGACCTAACGGCCACTGGGAGTCGCCGGTGACCAAATGGAATGCGGCGATAGAGCAAACCAGCAAAGAGAAGGCAGATGTATATCAATTCCGATTTTCAGAGTATATAGAGAAAAATAAAAGTCATTGCGTTGGTTCGTATGTGTTTTTGTGGGGACAGAAACAGGAATATACGACTACGTGGTATGGTTTATTTTCGAAGGAGGGATATCTCACGGAGGCCATTGATGCATTGAAAGTTGCGTGGTCGAAAACTTCTCCCAAATCAGCCACCCCAACAATTGATTCTTTTCAGTTAGATGGACAATCATCAGAAAAGAGCATACATGTTTTGGCCAATTCTAAAAACCATGTTGCAACAATTAAATCAGCGCTAAAATGTTATCAATTAACAGATTGCAATGATAAAAACATAAAGATCTCTTGGAAAATACTCGCTGAGAGCACAGATAAAAAAGCGGGAGGAGATGTAGAAAATGAAGCGGAAGAAGTTGCCGTAAAATGGAAAAATAAATCTTTAAACGGAGTTTATTTTGATGCCCCGTCAGAAGTAGGTGCATACAGATTGTTTGTAACCATAATATACGAAAATAAAGTGGCGTATGCAAATTTGCCGTTTTATGTAGATGTAAATCCAACCAAAGGTAACGGAAAAAAATTATGGATAAAAAAATGGGAAATGAGGTCGTTCGATGAATAAAATGAAGTGTTTTGGTTTTGGCTTATTGTTGACATCATTCTTTACAGCGAATGCACAGATTGGTCATTTTGAAGAATTAAATTCCGACACAAACCAATCTAAATTGGTCCATCAAACTGGGGTATTTCCGAAAAAGCCCAATTTAAAATTGGATAATTTCAAAGTTTCAGGATATTATAGGTTTATCACGAATGTGCGCAAGATGGATGTTCCATACCGAACACAAAAAGATGTTTTGGATAAAACACCTGTCAACATTTTCGTTGGTGATGATGGTCAAATTCCACAGCTATCGCTAAATTTAGCAGGTGATGTTACAGATAAAACGAGATTTTCTACAGACTTTTTTCTCTGGGCTCCAATGATGGGCGGCGGAATGAGTGAAAATGTGAAAGGCTTGAATTTAGGTGTGAGTTTATACGGTTCGCACGCTACAGATTATGGTAACTTTGAAATACAAGCCGGTGGAATCAATTGGTATGCGCTTTCGCCATTTACTTTCCATACCAACCAAGGATACAATCGATTCAGTTTGTTTGAACGAAATCCTTGGGATCCGCAAACAAAAAGAATGAGCGACCGCTATGAAACATTTTACAGTCAAGGTTCTTTAAATCAAGATTTGCGATGGGGCCGTCAAGCTTTTCAAGGATTTATTTTTGAAGGAAACGACTTGCCGAAAGGGTTTTCAGGTACAATTATGTTTGGGAAAACCCAACTCAACGGCGGCATGAGTCCCCTACCCAACCAATCATACGGTGGAAAATTGAAAAAATTAATTGGAAATGGATTTATTGCTTTGAATTCATTTAACAATCAAACGTATACAGATAGTTTACTCACAAATGGAATTGGGTTTAACGTGCATACAATCACATTCGACCAAAGCATCGCTAAATTGAAATTTACTGGGGAAATTGGCGCAGGCAGATATTTCAGTCCCTCTATTCAAAGAGGTTTTGGAGAAGCAATTTCCATCAAAATCAATACTCCTAAAGAATACACGTTTATTCCAATGCAATTTCACTTTTTCCAAATTAGTCCGAAAGTGATTAACAACAGCTCTGTTTTTTGGAATGCTGCAATTCGCGAGGGAAATACTTCAACAACAACTTCAAACGATCAGCTTGTTCTGGCACCTTTTTCGAGTGCGTTAACACCCGTTGGGCAATTAACCAACAATCGAAAAGGATTTGAGATAAACTCTGAATTTGGAATTAAGCGTTTAAAATTCAACATCGGATATTCAAATGCTCAAGAGATAGAAAATATCTCTTCCGAGATCACCTACGGTCACCCAACCAATGTACTGGCTTTGTCTCGTTTCTGGAGATGGGGCTTCCCTGCCAATGTTGGTCCGTATGCCAACCTTACAAAAGTTTACCGAAGTGTATTTGAAACAGTTAAATTGACAGATATCGACAAGCAGAACGTACCACTGAATAAAAAATACTTTAATACGCTTGAAGTAAATTTGAAATACAAAACGCAATTGATGCGTAAAGACTTATATATAAATTATTTAGGTAGTTACAGCTCAATACAAAATGAATTTTCAGCGATCACCGAATTTACAGAAAAAGCTTATTTGAGGGCTTATTACCACCAGGTTGAAGCCTATTATTCAATTGGTAAAAAAGTCATTTTTACCAATTATGTGGGTTGGGAAAGAATCATTGCCAATTATAGTACAGAAGTAAATCCAGTAACCAGAAGACCAAAAAATCAAGAGGGATTCAGCGCAGCCACAGGATTTGACATTGAAATGAGCAAAGGTGCAGGATTATATTTCCGGCAACGTTATATGAATTATCGAGATACTAGTTTCCCTCTCGATACATACAGTGGTTGGGAAACTACCGTTGAAATTAAAATTTTCTTTTAAACATGAGATTCAAAAAAGTATATGTCACAGCCCTATTTACCATCTTGGTAAATGTTGGCTTGAATGCTCAAAATCAACCTAAATTCCGCATGATTGGTGGTGCACGAAGTGTTTTAAACAATCAAGATATAGAGGTGTTGGATTCAATTGCAGATAAAACAACTCCCAAAGCCAAAACAGGTGGTTACTCTCTCATTGATTTGGGTTTTAACATTGCACCGAATAAACAAACCGAAATCATGGGAATGATTCGTATCAAAAACCAGTTTGGGGGATTTTTCGGAGGGGGTGTTACTTTCGATGTGCGTCAATTATGGCTAAAGGGAATCCTTGCTGACGTTGTTCGTTATCAAATTGGTGACATCAACATCAAACAAACCCCGTTTACGTTGTACAACCACAATGAAGACTTACTCCGATTGCAAAATCCTTGTAATCAAATTTTCCAAGACATTGTTAATTACGAAAGCTTTTATAAATCAAACACTTGGCGTCAACAAGGTTTGTCTTTAGATTTTGGTTTAAACTTTGCTAAAGGCATTGAAGAAATCAATTTTAATGGATATTTAACCCGGTTAAACATGACCAATTTTGCCAATGTGCCCGAACGTTTGTTGGGAGGAGGAACAGTAGATTTGGTTTTCAATTCTAAATTAAGCGGTCAATATAACTTGAGTTCGGTGTTCGACGTTACAGGAACTGCAACAGATTCGAATGCTTTCAGAAACATTGTTCAAACCGCAGGAATAAAATATTCCGATCATTTCAAAAATCATTTGATTGAATTTAAAACAGAATTTGGAAACTCTTATTCCTATTACACTACCGATAAAAAAGCACCATCTTTATATGATTACTTTATCAATCCAACCATAAAGTTCACAACTGAATCAAAAATATTTTCAGCGCAATTGGGCTATCTCAATGTTGGACCATACTTTAGAAGTCCAGGAGCACAGTCAAAAAGAATCGATTATCAATCGGTGTTGTCACAATTCCCATTGTATCGTCAATCTCAAAATGATAGACCTGCACATTTGCAAGATATTATGGGCGATGAACGTCTGTACAAAACGTCTATCACGTCCAAATTAATGGCATATAACCCCATTATAAACAATGTGTTACCCTACGGAACGGCTACATTTAACAGACAGGGATTATATGCACTTGCCACATTAAAAAACAAAAAAGAATCTCTCGAAATTTCCGCTTCGCATTATTCGTTGAGTGAGATATTAGGACAAGGGACATCTGCATTGAAGGATTATTCAATGAGTCAAATTCAATTCAACATGGCTTTAGGTAAACTATTAGGGATGAAAAAAGCTGTCAAACTTACCACAACTGTGTTGCAGCAAAACACTTCGAGAAATGGAAACTTTGATTTTGAATCAGTAAATTTGTCTTCCTTACAAATTGCTGGTGGCTTGGAATGGGAATTTGCGAAGGATTTTCATTTGATGATGGGATACAATCTTTTGAGTGGAAGTGGAAATGATCTCATTTCTGAGCGCGACCAATACTCAGAAGTTTTAGATTTTCAAAAGTTCAATTCTGACTTCACTCAAACTATTTTGGGCGGCGGATTAAAATTTAATTTCTCAAAGCAAACTTATTTAGCATTTTTGTTCCAACAATTCACGCATCGAGATCATGCAAATGCTTTTGAAAACTATAACATGAACCAAACCAACATTATTTACAATTTAACATTTTAATTATGAAAAAATATTTCTTTTTAATCGCCTTAAGCATGGTAGCGTTCTCTTGCGAAAGAGAAAATGTATCTTTTGAGGGACCTAGCCTTGTTGATTTAAATGGAAAATTTGGATTGTTAAGTCCTTTTACTGCTGATAAAAGTTCGGTAGATTTTTCAAAGAATGAGGAGGTGCACTTTTTTGCTGAGTTTACCAAATTATGCGATTGGGAGATTGTAATCAGAGGGAAAATTAGTGGGGCACAAAAAACCATTAGTGGAAAATCACGCAATTTGAACATTCCTCCAACAGTGTGGAATGGCAGTACCACAATTTTTCCAGTTTTTAGAACTGAACCCTGTATTGCAACACTCAAAATCAAAGATGTAGCCGATACATTTAATGTCAACATCGGAATCAATGGGGTTCGTAAACCTCAGGGTTTGTTGATTTCAGATTTTGAAACAGGGATGAATGCTAAATGGACAAGTTTCCTTCAATCTGGGGCCAACATGGACTTTAAAATTAAAACAGACGCGAATGCTGTGGAAGGAAAAAGTTATTTAAATATGGCGGGCACTGTAAATTGGGACTGGCTCATTGGGTTAATAGATTTTAATGCAATTGCATACGGCACCGCTCCTACTTTCAATTTATCATCTATTTCCGACGACGTTTATTTCAATTGTTTGATTTGGGGCGCTGGAAACAATGTGAATACCTCGAGGGTGCTTTTCCAATTTAAAGAAGATGACAACGGCAACGGTGTTTTTGATCCATCAAGTGATGACCAGTTCGATAAAGAGATCATCGTAGATTGGTCTGGTTGGAAGCTCATCAGTTTCAAATACAACAGCTTACAACATCTTGTGAATGGTGTTCCGGCAGCAAATAACGGAAATAACAAACACAATTCGCAATCGATAAACAAGGTTTCTATGTTACATTTGGCAAATCCATCGGGTGGTTTTGCATCAAGTAAAATTGACTTTATCATTTTTACAGAAAAAGCACCTCTTGAACTTTAATTGTGAATTTTGCAAATAATGAACAGAATATGTTTCCGATAAATCGCGCAATTCTCATTTTCTTCTTCTGTTTTTACCTCAACGCGGAAGTAAAGGCTCAGCTCGCAGATTCTTCGTTGAGATCCATGGATACTGTGCGCGTGACCGGTAAGAAATGGAATTTTAAAAGCAAAAATTTGTACGATGAAAGTTCAGATATAGAAAAACCCAATATTCATGGATTTTACGCATTGAATATTTTTAACGGCCAAGTAGACAAACAAATTTGGATTTCTAATGAGCAAAAATGTATTGAATCCGAAAAGATCACGAAGAATGAAAATGAAAAGTCTCTGTTGATTCGCTGGGATAAAATTTCAGGTGGTTGTACATGGATTGGAATGGGTTTTGGTTGGGACAATTGGAAGCCCAAAGATTTAAACTTGGTTATTGATAGTGCTTTTATTGAAATTGAATTTAGTTCACCTTACGATACTAAAAACATTCCTGTTGCCTTTGCTTTGGAAGATTACTCAGGGTCTCAAGCATATCAAGGGTTCAATATGACTATGATCCCTCAATCTAAGATAGTTGCACTTCAAAAAAACATCATCAGAATTCCTCTAAATAAATTTCCATTCATACAAACGGACACCGATGTAACAAACATTAAACAATTTATGATTCAATTTGAAGCTGATGGTGCACTTGAAATATACAATATAAACATTCGTAAATCATATTAACATAATGAATTTCAAACAATTAACATATATTCTAGTTGGAATGTCGATTGGACTATGGAGCTGTGAACAATCGGATCCGAATGCTCAAAATAAACCCAAAATTATTAAAGATTCAGGTGACATTATTTTCTCGGGTTATGGATGGAAAATAAAGAAAAGTACAGTTCCTGTTGGACCTGGACCGAATGTTTTCGGTGGTACCGACTCGAGTGTGTGGGTTGATGATTACGGTTATTTGCACATGCGAATTGCTTATATCAATGGTAAATGGCAGTCAAGCGAGGTTGTTTGTACAGAAAATACCGGTTATGGAACTTATATCTTTACTTTGGGCTCTGATGTAACTCCAATGAATGAGAACATTGTGTTGGGTCTATTTACTTGGGACAATAATTCGTTTTATACACAAGCAAATAGCGAAGTGGACATAGAGTTTGCCCGCTGGTTTAAAGCCAATGATAGTTTGCTATTAACAACTAGCGTACAGCCGGTTGTATTTGACAATGCTATTC
The DNA here is from genome assembly GCA_964645755.1 of uncultured Rhizobium sp. Taxonomy (GTDB): domain Bacteria; phylum Bacteroidota; class Bacteroidia; order NS11-12g; family UBA955; genus VMCP01. Next base: position 5,789 of record CAZYBT010000065.1, on the reverse strand, counting down.
CTTTTGCTGAACGTTCTCACAAACCTCAAATGGTGGTGAGTAAACTCAAACAACCGAGTACACATGCTTTTGAATGGAGAGCTGACAATATTGCTTGGAATAGTTATGCCGGCAGATCTTATCCAGGTGTAGACAAAATTGCAAGTTGGAATTTTAGCAAAAACAATCAACCTAGGGTAAAAACAGAGGGAGGTAAATCATCTTTACCAATCATTATTCCTGAACCAGGTGCAACTACCAATCCACGCATCAACCTATGGTTGCTAAATGGCAGGGCTCCGAGCAACGGCAAGCCTTTTGAAGTTGTTATTGAGAGATTCGATTACATACCTTAATTTGGATTGCTAATCTTATCCAATTTTCTTTGAATCATTGAATAAGCAGTTATTTTTTAGTGAATATCTGACAGGTAAGAGTTGATTGATAAAATAGTCACCAAATAAAGTCGATATTGAACAAAAAAATTACAAAAAAAACGACAAAAAAAACCTCGAAAGTGAACTTTCGAGGTTTTTTTGATTGTAATATCAAGAGCGTGTTAATGTTCAGCAAATGATATCGATATAAAATTTTATCTATTGAGAATTACTTCTTTGTAAATGTTACCAACATTCGATTTGATTTGAACGAAGTAAACACCATCTACTAATTTAGATAAATCAACATTGTTGGATGCAGAAACATTCATCACTTGTTTTCCTTGAACATCAAAAACAGCAACTCCCAATACTTCAACTGACGCTTGATTGAGTTGAATGTTTAAGATTCCAGTTGTAGGGTTAGGATAAAGACGCACAGCGTTGTTATTGAAATCTTCAGTTGAAGAAGTTGTGGTACAAGCCGTACATTTTGCCCAACAAACCACTGGCAAAGTAGAATCACCAGAAATTACGCTGTAGCGGTTTGTGAAATTGCCGGTTGTTTTAGTGCAAGATTCGCCACCAACAAATTTCTCATCATTTGACCAGCCATCAGCAGTAAATTTGTACTCAATGGTATCACCAGCAAACAACGGGATAGTCAATTCATAGATTGAATCTTTATTATCGTCGGTCATAACTGCACAAGCTCCACACCAGCTGTTGAAGGTTCCATTAAGGTTGATGTTTGTGTAGCTAATTCCAAATTTCTTTACGTCCACTCTGAATGTAACATTTGCTTTATCTTTGGTGCTTGCACAAGAAGTACAAGACTCCCAACATACGGTAGACAAAGTAGTTGCACCGTTAATTTTTGTAAAACGGTTGGTATAACCAGAAGTAGTTTTTGTGCAAGAAGTACCTTCTTGAAGAGATTCTTGAGCATTCCAACCGTCTAAGGTGTATTTGAATTCAATTGAATCTTGTGGCAAAGGCAAAGTAACTTCCCAAACTCCATCTTTATTGTCGTCGGTTAAAACATTGCAACTTCCGCACCATCCGTTGAAATTTCCATTCACATAAACACTTGTAAACGAAGCACCTTTGTATTTGTTCATATCAACACTGAACGTTACATTATTGGTACAGTTAGAGCACTCGTTAAAACAAACAGCGTCAAAAGTTTTGTTACCACTGATTACGCTGAATCTGTTGGTGTAACCGTTTGTTGTTTTTGTGCAACTTGAACCTGATGTCAATGATTCTTGACCTGTCCAGTTGTCTAAGGTGTATTTCCATTCGATAGAATCTTTGGTTGTTGTGATAGAACCAGTGTAAATTTTGTCTCCATCAGCATCTGTTAATTCATTAGAATTTCCAGACCAGCTGTTAAAATCACCACTCACATACACTTTAGAGTAACTGCCTGTGTATTGTTTCATGTTCACAGCAAAAGTGATGTTTTTGTTGGTCAAGGTTTGGCAGTTTCCACACTCGCCAAAACAAGCAGTAGAAAGTGTAACTGCACTGCCAGAAAACTTCTCAAAACGGTTTGTGTAACCAGAAGTTGTTTTCGTACAAACCATACCTGAGGTCAATGATTCTTGAGCATTCCAGTTGTCGAGCGTGTATTTGAACTCAATTGAATCAGCTGTGATTGAAAACGTACCTTCGTAGATACCATCTGTGTTTGCATCAGTTAGTTCGTTTGAATTACCAGACCAGCTGTTGAAAGTTCCACTTACGTAAACCTTCGTGTAGCTTCCTGTGTAATTGTTCATGTTCACCTTAAAGGTAACATCTTGGGTTGATTGAGCATTTAGATTCAATGCCACAAATCCCATTAAATTGAAAAACAGTAATTTTAGTTTCATAATGATTGCAAATTAAATAAATGTACGCATAATGTAAAACTTACAATAAGATTTTTTTCGAAAAATTTCTTTTGTTGAAGATTTTATGCCTATTTCGATAAACTAGAATCGATAAGCAAATAAAAGAGTTGTCAAAGGAGTGATATTCAATCCAATATTTTTGGTCATTGGATTTTTCATCTCATTCGTGTTAGAAACATAAAACTCATCGTTGGGTAAATTGTAAGTAATTGTTTTATAAACGTTTTTATATTCTTGTGAGCTGTTTGAAAAGTTAATTTTTGTCTCAATTTGAACATGAAGGTTTTTAATAATGTGATAATTTAAACCCAACCCGTAATCAATACCAAAATTTTTAGAATTTTGAATTGTTTCTACTGTATTGAACGACAAAATGGTTTTCCCATTGCTTCCGTTCATTATTTGACCAGAACCCATGCTGATTTGATTGTATCCATAACCACCCAACACCACATCTACAAACTGGTATACTGAAAACCCATTTGATGCATTTCCAATAAACCGATGTTGAATTCCCAATCCGAGATTCCAATTGTTGTATTTCGATGTTAAATTATTGAATTCGTCGGGCACTTTATTGATAAAATCATTATTGTCGTAGGCTTCCCTTTTTGTGTTGCTCAAATTTCCACTCAATTGAGCCCTTAACGCCAACGGATATTTTTTGATATGATAACGGTAAATAACCCCCGCATTGTTCCCCCAACTCTGTTGAAAAATCATAGGAAAAAAATTCGCAATAGCGATTTCATTTCTATTGTGCTTAGGTTCTACATCTAAGGTTTTGATAGCTTTTAGGGCGGAGTCTGATTGGGCAGTCAATGTCCCTACAAATAAAAATGTTGCAAAAAATAGGTTTCTCATGATCAAAATTAGTTGGCAATTTACAGCGTTTTAAATGTATTTAACGCTATTTAACAGAAAATGACAAACGGAATACTTATCCCCAAAAATTTAACGTCGTGCTGCCAATGAATTTTTCAGTTTAAATTTGACATTTATTCAGAAACGTGAACATCCAACAGTACATACAAACGCTACAATTTTGTCAAATCGACCTCATCATTTGCGTGATATCAGTGATCGCATTTTCAATTGGTTGGTTTTATTTTTTCAATTATTTCACAGCTGTTCAACCCAGTAATTTAGCTATTCAAAGCTCATTGCCACCTGTATCAATCATCATTGCTGCCCGAAATGCGGTTTTGAAATTGGAAGATCACTTGCCACAGTGGCTCAACCAAGATTATCCAGAATACGAAGTGGTTATCATAGACGATCGTTCTGGAGATGAAACAGCTTATTTTTTGGTAAAAACCGCCGAGAGAGAACCGTTATTGAAATATGTACTTTTAGATCCTGAAGTCATTAAAAACGGAGGGAAAAAATTGGCGCTAACTCTTGGATTTAAGAAAGCCAAATACAACCATTTCTTGCTCACAGATGCAGATTGTGTGCCTAATTCCGATCAATGGTTGAAAAGCATGGCTTCTGGTTTCACACATAAGAAAGACATTGTTTTAGGCGTATCTCCAGTTAAAACAAAAAAGAACTTTTTGGGAAGACTCGTACAATTTGAGAATTTGTTGACCGCCCTACAATACCTAGGAATGGCTTCTAAAGGTAAGCCATACATGGGCGTTGGCCGAAATTTGGCTTATACAAGGTCGGTATATGATGGTGTTGGTGGATTCTCAAAACACCACCACTTACCAGCAGGCGACGATGATTTGTTTGTACAAGAAGCCGCAACGAACAGCAACACAACAATTTGCATTTCAGAAGGTAGCTATGTAAATACCATTGGCCCAAAAAATTGGAAAGAATATTGGCAACAAAAAATGCGCCATTTATGGATCGGAAAACAATATAGATCTGATGTAAAAAATCAATTAGCGTGGCTTCCCATTTCACAAATCATGTTTTGGATTTCAATCATCGTATGGTTTATCGTTGGAAGCAGTTGGATATGGCCAATCATGCCAATCTTGGTAAAAATTATACCTGAATGGATCATTTTTGCGAAAAAAGGTAATTTATTAAAAATGCCACTGGCCAATCCGTACTATTTATTTTTCAATTTCTTCTATAGTTTTTGGTACTTGTTTATTTCTATCAACGCCTTTTTCAAACGTAAAATTGTATGGTAATCACTTCCGCTTTAATCGAACAATATTTCCCAGATCTATCTGATGAACAAAAACAGCGCTTTGCTGCTTTGTACGACTTATATGTGTACCACAACGAGCGAGTGAATGTGATTTCTCGAAAAGACATGGACAATTTTTACATCCACCATGTACTTCATTCATTAGCATTGGTGAAATTCTGTGATTTTAGCAACATTCAAAGTGTGATCGATATTGGCACAGGCGGTGGATTTCCAGGTATTCCTCTTGCTATCATGTTCCCCGATATCAAATTTCATTTGGTGGATTCTATCGGGAAGAAAATCAACGTAGTAAACGAAGTAGCGAATTCCATTGGGTTAAAAAACATCCTTGCAGAACAACAAAGAACCGAAAATTCTGAATACGCTTACGATTTGGCTGTGGCAAGAGCTGTTGCTCCCACCATCAAACTTTACGATTGGATGCAGAACAACTGGTTAACAAAACCCAAATTTTACCTCCTCAAAGGTGGAGATTTGTCTGAAGAGCTCAACGAACTGCTCCAATTAAATCCCAAATTGAAAATCAAGTCAAACAATATTTCTAAAGTTTTCAAAGAAGACTTTTTTGAAACAAAAAAGGTGATTACCATCGAGTAATCACCTTTTGTGAATATACGAAATTTTTCGTTAAAATCCAAAAATCTCTTTCGCTTTATCCAATGCCGCAGCCAAACCATTGGCATCTTTACCTCCAGCAGTTGCGAAGAATTTTTGTCCTCCACCCCCACCTTGGATGAATTTACCACACTCCCTTACCGTTTGAGCGGCATCTAACCCTTTAGATGCAACAAGTGTTTCATCGATATAGATGGCCAAACCTGGTTTATCATCGGCAGTATATCCCAATACGCAAATTAAATTCGCAACTTCCTGTTTCAACTGGAAACAAAGCTGTTTCGCAGCATCAGCTGAAGGCAATTCCAATTGGGCAGACACAAAATTCACCTCGTTTGCCGATTGAATATTTCCTAGCAATTGATTTTTCACAACCGATAGTTTCTCAAGTTCATACGCTGTCACTTTTTTCTGTAATCCGTCGATTTCAGCATTCAGCTTTTCAATGGCTTGTAAGATGTCTTTCGGTTGATTTAATGCACTTTGAATGTTGTTCAGCAACGAAAGTTTTTCTGAAATATAATTGGCAGCACGTTCGTTTGTAATTGCCTCTATCCTTCTCACTCCAGCGCTCACACTTCCCTCAGAAATCAATTTAAAATATCCGATTTGACTTGTATTGACAACATGTGTACCACCACAAAGTTCCATAGAATATTCGCGATCAAATTCAATCACTCGAACAAAATCACCATATTTCTCACCAAAAAGTGCAGTTGCACCCATGTCAATTGCATTTTGAATCGG
>CAZYBT010000064.1:0-14547 GCA_964645755.1 uncultured Rhizobium sp. | reverse complement strand
ATGGCAAACTCCTCATCGGAACCGCTGCCATGCTCAACATGGAAGCAATTGTGAAATTTTTAAAAACCCTTCCACAATATAAAACCTCCATCAAAGAAATTGCAAATACTTCAGGTCTTACTGAAACAGAAATTGAAACCATGCTCGATGGCAGTATTGCATTTGCCATGACAAAACTCAATACCAAAGAAGTTCAAGAATTGGTTTACAATTACGAGAATTTCAACATGGAAACCGGAGAATTCGAATCATCTATGCAAACTGTAACCAAAATAGTTCCAGTAATGACCGCGCAAATTGGACTAAAAGATGAGAAAATTTACAAGAAAATCATCACTCAACTTGAAAAAATTAGCAATGGTATGATTAAAGAAAACAACGGCGTTGTGATGATTCCGGGCGGTGGATTTATCGGTAACATTTCAATGGTTTTTGCCAAAAATAAATTGGTTTTCACTAACGATGAAGAAGCCGCTAAAACCCTCGCAAAAAATAAAACATGGAACAACCAAATCGACAAAAATGTTGCAAGCATCCTCACCGATAACCCATCGTCTTTCTTCATGGATATGACCATGAAAAACTACGGCGAAGCATCCCTCAAAAAAATAATGAATATCAAGGATGATAACGAATCATTCAGCCAATTCAAAGATATCATGTCAAACTTCAAAGACCTTTCTGGCTTTGGAACCATGTCTAAATCAAATATGCAAGTAAACTTCTCGGAAGGAAAAGACAACTCTATCATGCGACTCCTCAAAATGGCCGATAACATTGCCACTGCTGAACGTAAAAAAGACGCTGAACGCAAGGCACGCATGAGAGAACTCGAATCTCAACTCAATCAAGAAGCCATCGATTCTTCCATGGTTTCAGAGGTTGCCCCTGATTACGCAGAATAAAAAATGAACATCGTTTTTGATCATGTAATCCCAAATCCTTTAAAAGAATTTATTCAACCCAATAGCATTTGGAACAGGCATTTTACCTTCGAAGCCGGCCAAATGTATCAAATTATCGCCCCATCCGGCAAAGGCAAGTCAACACTCGTTGGCTTGCTCGCTGGAACTCGGGGCGATTTTTTAGGAAATGTATTTTTTGAGGGACAAAATTCTAAAGGGTTATCCCCCCTGAATTGGGCACAATGGAGAGCACTCCAATGCAGCATTTTGTTTCAAGACCTACAACTGTTTCCTGAATTAACCGCTCTTCAAAACATTCAACTTACCTCCGAAATCAATAAGGTTCATGAGGCAAAAAACGTTACATCCAACAATGTTCAAAACTCTCAAACCATCCAGCAATGGGCAATGTCCCTCGGAATTGAATCTAAAATGAACCAAAAAGTGTCTCAATTGTCATTCGGACAAATGCAACGCGTGGCCATTTTAAGGGCATTGAATCGACCTTTCAAATGGATCGTTTTGGATGAGCCTTTCAGTCATCTAGATCAAACCAATTCAAACATTGCATTGTCGTTGATTCGGGAAGTTGCACAAGCTCAAAATGCTGGTATTATCATTACGTCGCTCGATGAACGTTATGCCGTTTCTGGATTCATCCCTGTTACCATCTAACCATGAAGAAATCGTTATTATCGTACATCCTTATTAAGACTCAAAAACCGAGTCAATTGATTGGTGCCATTTTAGGGAGCCTTCTCGGGTTCTTTTTGGTGATCGTTGCAGCGCAATTATTTGCGGATTTCAAGACCATGGTAACGAGTTCAGAGCAAGCAATTGGTAGTCAATTTTTGGTCATTAACAAACAAGTTTCGGTTCTCAATTCACTCAAACTCGGCAAGAGTACCTTCAGTGAAACGGAAGTACAACAGTTGAAATCTCTGAAAAGCATTCAAAAAGTGGGAGAATTTACAGCCAATCAATTCGAAGCTGTTGCCTCAATGAGCATCCCCGGAAATGCAGGTGCAACCATGAGAACGGAACTTTTTTTGGAAAGCGTTGGTGATGATTTTTTAGATGTAAAACCAGAAGATTGGAGCTGGGAAGAAGGAAGCAATATGATTCCAATGATACTTCCAACCGATTTTATCAACCTCTATAATTTTAATTTTGCCCCCGGAAGAGGACTTCCCCAGTTGTCGAAAGGCACCATTCAAATGGCAGTTTTCGACATCGACATTCAAGGGAAAAGTGGCGCAGCCCGATTTCAAGGACGTATTGCTGGGTTTAGCAATAGAATTACTTCGGTGCTGGTGCCTCAGCGTTTTATGAATTATGCAAATAAAAAATTCGGAAATATTCCGAATTCTGCGGAATCATATCGAATTATTGTAAAGGCCAAACAAAATGAACTTCCAGCCATTCAGAAACATCTTGAAAATGAGGGATATGAAACCAATCAAGAACTCTTGAAAAATGGCAAATTTGGAAGTCTTCTTCAAGCCATCCTCACGATTGTTGCCGTTCTTGGAATATTTGTTGTGTTTGTTTCTGTCAGTGCCTTTTTACTGTACGTACAATTGGCAATTACCCGGTCTAAATACGAAACAGAAACCTTGTTACATCAAGGCTATCCTCATTCCAAAATTGTACAATGGTACTCTAAGCAACTGGCTTTGATCATGGCGATCATTTTTGCTTTAAACCTTGTATTGCTGTATTTCATCAAAAATACCACCAATGCTTATATCGAAACTTTTGGATTTCAAGCCCCCGATGAGATCAATCAATATGTGATCCTTGGCAGCTTAATTTTAATTTCAGCACTTTGGCTTGTGCAATATATCTCTATACGCAGGCAAATTTATAAATTAGTTTAAGGTTTACAGTTTGTCGATGCATAAAATAACATCGACACCAAACTGTAAACCTTAAACTTTAAATTTATCGGAGTAAGGTAACGTCTGTTTTGATTGCCCCTTGCTTACCATCGAATCTCATCGGACTAGTAATTTCATCAGGGTTTTCGCTACAGAATGAGGCATATTCCAAAATCACCACATAAACACCTTCGTTATGATAATTTCCAAACGGATCCTTACCATTCCAAGGTTTGTCTTCGCCCTCAAACACCTTTTCACCCCAACGATTGTAAATACGCATTTTGTAATGCGTAATTGCATCTGTCCGAACAGGATAATAAAGGTTATTTATCATATCATTGTTAGGCGTAAAGGCATTTGGCAACTCAATATAGTCAGGTTGCTTAACCACCACGGTCTTTTCCATTTCATCAGAGCAGCCATAATCGTTCGTCACAACAAGCTTGATTGAATGCTCTCCTGTGTCGGCAATAGTATACCTGTGTCTCGCAGACCCTGCTATTGGGGCATTATCGAAGTAATAAGTATACTTGGTGGCTCCAGAAGAGTTAGAGAAAATATCAAATGCTTCGTTCTGAATGAGGAACAAACAACGTTTTTGGAAGTCAAATGCCGCAGTAGGCTTAGAATATACATTCACCAATAAACTACTTGAGTCTTTACATCCATAAGTGGAAGTTCCAACTACTTTATAATAACCTTGTTTCACACGATCTAACTGACTTACATTCACAACTACTTGTGTTGTTTTAGGAATGTTCAATCCGTTAGGGCCTGTCCAATCAATCAAGTTAGCATCGGTATTTGCAATCAATTGCAAGTTTTCTCCTTCGCAATAGTTACCTGATTTCAAATCTGTTAAGGTAATGTTTGGCTTAGGTTGAATCTTCACCCTGGTTTGGAAATTCCCAGTGCAATTCCATTTGTCAGAAATACGCACAGTATAAATACCATTGTCGTTAAGGTCTGCAGGATTGATGATATAACTCGGCGATTTTACAATGTTACCATTCGGACCTGTCCACGTATAATCTACTCCACCCTTCGCACGTAATACCAATACCCCACCCTCACAAACAGATGTATCAGGCATGACACTAATTGAGTCTAATCCAACGTTTAACACATAACTACCCACGCCGGAACATCCCGCAGTTGTAGTTCCAAGTACGTAATATGTTCCAGTATCTTTCTTTTGAATGTTGTTCAATTGTAACAAATAGTTATATCCAAGTGTGTCATATCCAAATGTTGGAACCAATCTCGATTTGAACCATTTGTAACTATCAGCACCCAAACCAGTCAGAACAGCCGTTCCACCAATACACCCAATCTTAGGATCAGAAGATATACTCACAATCGGATTCAAATTCACCCTCACGAAAATTCTTGCGGAATCTTCACAACCATAACGATCCACAGCATTCACCTGGTAGTATCCGCCTTGGTTTCGAGTCAATGAGTCAATTGCATGATACCCGTTATCCTTCCAACCAAATGAATCCCAAACACCCAATGCATTTCTAAATTTCCATTGGAACGCAATGCTATCTTTCAGTCCGGCATTCAATTTCAAAGAGTCAAATTCGCATAACTGAATTGAATCCGAAATCAATTGGATGTTATTTTTAGCTCTTTCAGTTGCAAATAACAATGAATCTTTCGTACAACCCAACTTATCTGTAACCCTTACATAATAACCACCAGCTTTAACATCGTAGATCACACTGTCTAAAATGTTCACTGGTTTCATAAACCATTGATATTTGTATTCCCCATTTCCACCCTGAGCGGTCACAGCAATTTTACCAGTGCTCGCGCCATTACAATCAATTAACTTGTTGTCAATGGTTAAAATATTCAATGGCAATGGCGTGAAGATTTCAGCATCTTGAGCCAGTGTATCCGGACAGCCTTTACTGTCTTTGATTGCCAATTTGTATTTACCACGAGACATTCCAGTGAGAATACGTTTGTCAGATACAATGTTTCCAATAGAATCAATCCAACTGTATTTATAACCCGGTGTACCTCCTGTAACAGTTGCAAAAATCTGCCCATTGGTATTTCCATAACAACGTACATCCTTGGTAGAGTCAATCGTTACAATCATTTTGGTAGGCTCACTCAAATTGAAGAAAGCATATTCTCTACAACCGTTTGAATCCACCACCATTACATTGTGATTTCCTGCTCTCAAATCAGATTTTATAGAAGCCGCAGCTGTTGTTTTGAAATCCCAATAGAAATCATATTTATCAACCTTACTCAAAGTTGGAGATCCCCCCTTGGCCGTTGCAACCACCGTAGCAAGTGAATCAAAACATTTGATAGGATTCGTCACAAACACTGTTGGAACCAATTTTGAAGGTTCAAATATTGAAACCGAATCATTTTTCAAACAACCATTATTATCAATTATAACCAAATAATATTTACCCGCTTGAACATTGGTCAATGACTTACCAAAATAAGTTTGAGGCCCCTTATACCATCGGTAGAAATAAGGTGACGTACCGCCTTTGGTTTGGAATACATCTGCAGCACCGTCAGAAGATCTGTAACATCTTGCATCGGCACCCTTCACTATCGTATCCCATAAAGGTGCTGGCTCCGAAAAATTAAACTCGCCGAAACTTGTGCATCCGTTCTTATCTTTAATCACAACCTTATAATATCCAGCAACCGCAGTGTCGAATGTATTTCTGTTTGAGAAACTATTTCCATTCCAAGAATACTCGTATGGACCAGTTCCTCCTGTTCCAGTTACCGAAAGTTTACCCGACATTCCATGACATGGAATCGCATTGAGCATGGTTATGATACCCGTGTCAGGGTTTTGAAGGACATAAACATAGTTGAGAGTATCGTCGTAACATCCATAACTACTTGTGGCTCTTAAAGCAACAGGTTGCATGCCGGTACCGGTGAAATTCACACTCGGACTCATCTGTGTAGAGGTTCCAGGAATTCCAAAATCCCAATCATAGGTTAATGAACCATTCCCCGTTGAAATGGTACTCAAATTCACAAAATCAAACTTATTTGCTGCCAAACACTGATTCCAATTGTTCACCGTGAAGTTTGCTTTTGGCATGTCGTAAACTCTCAAGAACGAAACTTGAGTGTCTGAACAGCCATAACTACTTGTCACTTTTAAAGACACAGTATAGAATCCCGGAGCTTTGTATGTTTTGATTGGATTATCTAAGGTAGAAGTTGTTCCATCTCCGAAGTTCCACAAATAGGTCAATGTTCCACCGTTTGTATTGATCGATGTATTGTCGTAGAACTCAAAATTATTTCCTACCAAACATTGGTCACTATCGTTCATTGTAAATTGAGCAGTTGGCTCAGGGAAAATCTCAATTTGAGTCGAATCAGCCGCTTCACAACCTTTGGCACTTCTACTCACCAATTTAATCCAGAATTTACCCGCAGTGGTAAACGACTTCACCAATGGATTATTCGTATAATAGCTGCCATCACTTACAAACCACCGCGAAGACAATGTCCCTCCACCAGAAATAATTGAAGAATCATAGAATGTAAATGCATTGGTATTATTGCAAATAGAAACATTTTGGTTATTTTGTTTCAACCGAACAGTTGGCACCGGATAAATCACAATGTTGTTACTGAAACTGTCAACACAGTTGTTCTTCAGAGTCACAACCAAGGTAACTTTGTAAGTGCCAGGCGCAGCATACGCATGTCTAAACTTCGTTTGAGCATAGCTCAAAGAATTATCGCCTAAATACCATTTTGTCATTAAAATAGAATCGAGCGGATTGTTGGTTGCATTTTTAAACTCCACAGTTCCACCCCAACATGAATCGTATTTCACGAAACTTACCTGAGGTTTGATTTTGATTTTAATTCTAGTTGCCACCGAACTCAAAGAATCTTTACAACCGTAATTGCTCTCCGCATATAGTTTTACCTGATACACTGCAGGATTGTCGTATTTGTGTACAGGATTCAATTGAGTAGACCCAGAATTATCACCAAAATCCCATCTAAGCGAATAACTTCCAGATTTGATGGTCGTTTTATTTAAGAACTTAAACGTATCGCTACCACAAGATGTGTATTTCGAAACGGTAAAATCAACTTTCGGTTTAGGATAAACGTATACATCCTGGCATACTGTATCTCTGCATGAATTCAACCCGTTGTCCGCAATCAAACAAACATTGTATTTGCCATCATTTGCATAGGTATGGTTAGGACTTGTGACTGTGCTCGAAACTGTTGGTTCAAAATTCCAAGTATATGTTGTAGTTGCACTGACGTCTTTAGATGTGTTTGTAAACTTATTGGCAACACCCAAACATTCGTTTGTAAACGTAAAACTCGCAGTTGGTTTACTAACCACGGTTACAGTGGTCGATATTGTATCAGCACATCCAAATTTCGTTTTAGCAATCAACCTAACCGTGAAATTGCCGTATTTACTGTATGAATGTGTTGTGTTTGAGTCAATCGAAGTGGTACTGTCTCCAAAATCCCAATAGTAAATTGCGTTTCCGCTTCCAATTGTCGACAAATTGGTAAACTTAAAGAAGTTCACTGTACCACATTGGATTTGTCCATTGGTCGTAAATTTCGCTTCAGGTTTTGCAAATACTTTCACAATCTGCGAAATAGTATCCACGCAACCAAACTTAGAAGTGGCAGTTAACAAAGCCTTGTAACTACTAAAGTAAGCATATTTGTGGGTTGGATTGGTATCAGTACTGTTTTGTCCATCCCCAAAATCCCATTTGTAATACAATGAATCAGTGGTAATTTTAGTCGTGTTTTTAAATGAAACAGCGCCATTCCATGTACAAGTATTGTTCACAGAGAATCCAGCCTTAGGTTTTTCGAAAATGGTGATGGTTTCACTTGTTGAATCCTTACAACCCCCATTTCCAGTTAAAACCAATTTCACTTTGTACACACCAGCAGTTGTGTATTGATGAAGCGGACTAGTATCAGAAGAAGATTTTCCATTTCCGAAATCCCACTTAAAGGTTACCGTACTACCCGCAGTTAATTGAGATGTATTGTTAAATTTAAATGGTTTGGAAACATCGCACTGTTGCGAATTTACCTTGAATGCTGCCGTCATGGCACCATAAACGTTAATTTTCTTCTCAACTGAATCAATACATCCGTAATCACTCGTACTCATGAGTTTTACTTTATACGTACCAGAAGATCCATATGTATAATAAGGATTGGTTTGAGTGCTGGTATTCCCATTTCCAAATGTCCATACATAGGTCATAGAACCAGACGTAATTTTACTGTTGTTGGTAAATGCAATTGTATTTCCAGGAGCACAACTGCTAAACAAGAAGAAGTCTACCTTCGGCATCGGATGCACCACCACAAATTTCTGGATGCTGTCGGAACAACCTTTGTCGGTATACCCATACAATTTCACAAAGTATGTGCCCTCTTTGGCATAAACATGCGTGGTATCAAGTGCCGAAACATCTGGAGTAGTGTCGCCAAAGTGCCACTTATAATTCATCGACCCCAAAGCCAATGTAGATGCATTTGTGAATTTAAACAAGTTATTGCCTAAACACTGACTGTCATTTGCAATCACATAGTTCATGTTTGGCGCAGGATAAACCATGATCGATGATTCAAACGTATCAGTACATCCATTCAAATCTGTAACCGTCAATTTAATGGTTTTCTTTCCAAATGTTGAATATTTCACGGTTGGTGGCATTGCCAATGACGAAGTATCTGGACTTGCGTTCAACCCAAAATTCCACTTATATCCAACAATTGTAGAACCAGCTATTGGTGTAGATCCATTGGAAGTAAATGCAAAAGAATGATTGTTCAAACACTGTCCGCCGTTATTTACAGTCCACTTCGCTGTAGGCTTCTCTCTCACACTCACCGAAGCCTTAAACGTATCCGCACACCCGTTGATATCTGTAACCTTCAACACAATGGTTTTTACACCAAAAGACGAGAAACTCACATTCTTTAAATCAACCTTTGTAGACGTATCTGGCGTTGCTGTACTCCCCAATGTCCAATAAAAATTAGACAGTGAACTTCCACTCGCAGGAGTACTGTTTGTAGAATAAAAATCAAAACTGTTGTCGTCTGGACAAAGAATATAATTGCTTGCAGTCCACTCTGCTTTTGGATTTTGAAGGACTTTAACCGAGGAAGTAAATGTATCCTCACAACCATTTGCATCCACAACCGTCAAGATCACCGTTTTTTGACCAATGGTGCTGTAGATTACATCTGGAGGAGAAGATGTGGTGTTTGTGGTTGGATTTGCAGTGCTGCCAAACGACCAAGAATAGGTTGAAATGTTAGACCCTGAAACCGCTGTGGTTGCCGATGGACTAAATGCAAAACTATTTTCTTGGAAACATTGTATGGCTTTGTTCACCGTCCATTTTGCAATTGGATGTGCTTTCACAGTAACTGTCGACATAAATGTATCGTTACATCCATTGAGGTCCGTTACTTTTAATATCACTGATTTCGAACCAATTGTTGCATATGTAACATCATTGGTTGCCGCCGTTACAGAAGTTGCTGGTGTTGCCGCAGAACCAAATGTCCAATCGTATCCAATCAATGTTGAACCCGTCACCGGCAATGAACTTGAAGACGCAAAATCAAAGCTATTTCCTTGTAAACATTGTTCGTACGGATTGGTTGCCCATTTCGCAGTTGGGTGATCCATCACACGAACAAAAGTTCTGAATGAATCTTGACAACCATTGGCGTCTGTCACCAAAATGTGAATCGATTTTACTCCTATGGTCGCATAATTTACAGATTCAGTTGAAGCAGTAGAATTCGCAGGAGACGCTCCAGAACCAAAATTCCATTGGTAATTTGATATCGTTGAACTGATCGCAGATGTAGAACTCAAACCACTGAAATTAAATTGATTGCCTCTCAAACACTGAGTATCGTTGTTCACCGTCCATTTTGCCAATGGATGTTGTTTCACTATGGCATTTTTAGAAATCGTATCAGAACAATTGTTGGTATCCTTCACTATCAAAGTAATCAACTTTGTTCCATATGCCGAATATACCACATTTGCTGGCGTGCTATTGGTTGCACTCAAAGGAGTGGCATTGGCCCCAAATGTCCACTGATAACCACCCAACGCTGAATTGATTACCGGTGTCGATACCGCCGAACTAAAATCAAATGAATTTCCAATTAAACACTGAGAACTGTTTTTAGTAAAGGTAAAGTCTGCATCAGGATGATCTTTTACAACTAAATTTCCAACGTTAGTATCCTTACATCCATTAAAATCTGTGACAATTAACTTCACCACTTTGGTTCCTATGGTTCCAAATTTCACACTTCCTGGAGTCACTGCAAATGAATTCGCCGGACTTGCATTTGCACCAAAATTCCATTCGTAAGCAGCAATGCTGGTAGATGGAGAAACAGGAGTTGTGCCCGTAGACGAAATGATAAAATTGTTACCTCTGAAACATTGTGAATTTTGAGCTCCCGCCACTACCCACTGTGCATCGGGATGATCTTTTACTGTTAGAGTGGTCTTAAACGTATCTTTACATCCATTCGCATCCGTGATTGTGAGCAAGATGGTTTTTACCCCAATATTTGAATATTTCACAGTAGACGGACTCGCCGAAGTGGATGTCGCCGGAGTTGCACCAGTGCCAAAATCCCAATCATAAGCAGTGATGTTAGAACCACCAACAGCTGCCGTTCCAGTTGAACCAATATTAAAGTTATTGCCCCTGAAACATTGATTTGCATTTGCAATTACCACCTTCGCGGATGGATTGTCTTTAACCCTTATCGATGCTGTAAACGTATCTGTACAACCGTTGAAATCAGTCACTGTTAATGTCACATTCTTCGTTCCTGCCGAAGAATAATTAACCAAGGCAGGTATGGCTGCTGTTGAATTTGGAGGAGTTGCTCCACTTCCAAATGTCCACGAATAACCAGTTATTGTTGAACTATTTGAAGCCGCCGACCCCGATGAAGTAAAGTTATAAGAATTGGTTTGCTGACACTGAACAAAAGTTCCAACCGACCATTTTGCCAACGGATTTTCCTTTACCCGTATTGCAAACATCGCAGTATCTGTACAACCACTTGTATTTGTAACCAACAATCGAACTTTAAACCCTCCCAAGGTATCATATGTAACACCAGTTGGGTTGGATGCCGTTGAACCTGAACCACTCACCGTAGCTGGATTCGCATGATTCTTCCATGACAATGCATCAAACTTCCAATCATAAGTGCTTACCGTAGATCCAAATCCAGTACTTGAACCGCTCGCGTCAAAATTAAAGCTGTTGTTCTGGAAACATTGTACCGCTGAATTCACACCAATCTTTGCCGTTGGATTGTCCTTCACCGTAACATTTGAAATAAATGTATCGTTGCAACCATTGGTGTCATTAATGATGAGGGACACTGACTTCACGCCATAAGTTGTGTACACAACATTATTCACCGTAGATGTAATCGCTGAACCCGGAACCGAACCCGATCCAAAATTCCATGCATAACCCCCAATTTTTGATGTGGTAACCGGTGTTGAACTCGACGATGTAAAATTGAAACTATTTCCTACCAAACATTGTGTAGATAATGTAGACGACATTGCCCATTGTGCATTTGGATGGTCCTTTACCACCACTGCAAATTTCACAGTATCGTTGCAACCATTTGCATCATAAACAACCATCTGAATGTTTTTACTTCCAATGCTCGAGTATTTCACCCCATTGTATGTTGAACCAGTTGCCGATGATGGCACCGATGCAGTTCCAAACGTCCATGCATAACTTGATATTGAAGAACCGCTGACAGCAGCAGTTCCACTTGAACCAAAATTATAAGAATTACCACGAAAACACTGACTTCCTGCATTCACAGTAGAAACTGCTACAGGGTGGTCTTTCACTACAACTGGTTTTTCAATGGTATCCGGACAACCATTCGCATCAATAACCACCAAACTGATTGTCTTCGTTCCAATGACCCCATATTTTACATTCGATTGACTCGAAGTGGTTGCAGTTGCTACACTTGCATTTGCTCCAAACTTCCAACTGTAACTCGCAATACTAGAACCACCAACGCTCGTACTCGTTGAATTATAGTTAAATACATTTCCCCTGAAACATTGAGCAGCATTGTTAATCGTAAAATTCGCTACCGGATTGTCTTTCACCCGAATTGTACTCGCAAATGTGTCTTTACATCCATTTGCATCAGTAATTGTTAACACTACCGTTTTTAATCCACCCGCTGAATACTGAATGTTCGTTGGAGATGCTAAACTTGATGTTGCTGGATTTGCATTGGCTGCAAAATTCCAGTCAAATGCACTAATCGATGAACCTGAAACCGACTGGCTACCAGAAGATGAAAAACTGTATTTATTGACATCTAAACACTGAACATACGTATTGGCTGTCCATTGAGCTTTTGGATTTGGTTTTACAAAAACCGTCATTTCAAAAGTATCCTGGCAACCATTCACATCTGTAATTGTCAATCGAACCTTTTTAACACCCGGAGTGTTCCACTTAACACCACTCACCGCAGCAGTACTCGTTGATGGCGCCGAATATGTTGTGTCAAACATCCAGTTGTAAGTGAGTATCGTAGATCCACTTCCAGCTGTTGATAATGAAGATGAGAAATTAAATGATTGTGTTTGATAACATTGAACAGCATTGTTCACCGAAATTTTGGCTATTGGATTGTCCCTCACAATGATAGAACCAATTGATGTATCTGTACATTTATTATTGTCTGTAACAATCAATGTTATTCCCTTGGTTCCCGGAGTTGAATATGTAACAGGATTTGGAGTAACCCCAGAACCAATGCTTGGACTTGTTCCTGAGCCAAAGTTCCAAGCATAATTGGTTAATGAACTGCTCGTTACAGACGCTGATGTACTCGCTGAGAAATTATAGACGTTGCCCACCAAACACTGCGATGTTGTATTCACTGTCCATGCAGCCGTTGGATGAGATTTAACCACGGCCACCTTATTTAAAGTATCATTACATCCATTGGCATCTTTCACAATCAATTGAATCGATTTGCTACCGATGGTTCCATAATTAACCGTTTGTGAAGTTGAACTTGTACTTGTTCTTGGAACCGTTAAACTACTCGAAGTTCCAAAATTAGTCCACACTACACTAGATATCGTGCTCACCGCAACTGTAGTTGATGGATTAAACACAAATCCGTTTCCACGCAAACATTGTGAACTGTCATTGATCGCAAATTTTGCAACCGGATGATCTTTAACCGTTACAGTTAAATTGAAAGTATCTGAACAACCATTCGCGTCATTCACCGTGTAAACTACATTTTTAACACCTATGGTGCTGTATTTCACACCATTATAGAACGTTGCCGAAGAATTCGCAGGATTCGCTCCAGATCCAAAGTTCCATGATTGACTTGTGATCGACGAACCCGAAACCGAAGACGATCCAGTAGAAGCGAAATTAAATGAATTGCCCCTAAAACATGCCGCCGAATTAGCTCCCAAGAATGCAATTTGTGCCTTCGGATTTTCTTTCACCGTTAATGTCGACGTAAATGTATCTGTACAACCATTTAAATCTGTCACCGTTAAAGTTACAAATTTCTGGCCACTCGTAGCATACACAACTCCACTCGGTGCCGATGAACTTGATGCCGATGGATTAGATCCTGAACCAAATGTCCATCCATATGATTGTATCGATGACGAAGTAGCCGATTTTGAATTTGTGGTCGAAAAACCATATGTATTTGTCTGTAAACATTGCTGAGCCGTTGGCGTTGTCCAATCAGCTTTCGGATTCTCCTTCACCAATACCGTCATGAGAGCAGTGTCGTTACAGCCCAAATTGTTCGTTACCGTTAACTTGATCTTGTACGTGCCAAAATCTGAGTATTTTACTGCTGAGGGACTTGAACCTGTGCCAGTAGTTGGGCTTGCCTTGCTACTCGCCGACATAATGTCAAAATCCCAATTGTATGAATTTACAGTTCCCCCAGTTCCACCACTAGACGTTCCTCCTGTGAATGTAAATTGATTGGTTTGCAAACATTGAGTTGCGTTCGGATTAACCGCTATTGCAGCCGTTGGATTGTCCCTCACAACCACAACACCCATGAATGTATCTTGACATCCATTTGCATCAGTTGAGGTTAATATCACGGTTTGACTACCCAATGTGCTAAATTTAACCGCTCCAACACTGTCGATATTGCTCGCAGATGATGGTACACCATTGCTTCCAAAACTCCAAGAATGAGACGAAATCGAACTGCCTTTTGCCGCTTTTGTTTGTCTTGCTGCAAAATTAAATGATTGACCCACTTTGCATTGAAATGAAGAATTTACAGTCCATTTCGCTATTGGATGTTGTTTCACAATCGCAATTGAATCTGCAGTATCCTTACAACCATTTGCATCTGTTACAATCAATCTCAATTTCTTAAATCCAGTGTCTGAATATGATACTGTATTCGCCGTTGATGAAGAAACTGGACCGTAGGAAGCTACACTTGCATTCACACCGTATGTCCAATAATAAGTGCTCAACGTTGATCCAGTTACGGCTGTGCTTCCATTACCGCCGACACTAAATGAATTACCAATCAAACACTGACTGCCATTGGCTAAACTCAATGTTGCTGTTGGATGAGCCTTCACATTCAATGTATACTCCGCAGTATCCGTACAACCATTTGCA
>CAZYBT010000063.1:0-14652 GCA_964645755.1 uncultured Rhizobium sp. | reverse complement strand
TTTGTCGATGTTGTTGAAAACACCATCACCATCGGTATCAGGGCAACCTTCACCAGCAGCAACACCGGCAACGGTAGGACATTTATCTTTAGAATCTTCAATTCCGTCGCCATCAGTATCAGGGCAACCATTGAATACTTTAAGACCTTTGATAGCAGGGCAAGCATCTTCTTTATCAGAAACACCATCACCATCAGTATCAGGGCAGCCATTGTATTCAGCAGTACCTTTGTCTTTAGGACAAGCATCTAATTTATCTTCGATACCATCGCCGTCTGTATCAGGGCAACCGTTGAATGCGATAGCACCTTTAACTTCAGGACAGTTATCGTCGGCATCAAGGATTTTATCACCATCTGTATCGGCAGGACAACCTACGCTATCAACGAATTTTCTATATTTTGCTTCGGTACCTTTACAAAGGTCATATTTATTAGGAACACCATCTTCATCAGAATCGGCAAGTCTTTTCACACGACCACCACCGCTATTACCTTCGCCAAGAGCGTAAGCAACACCGATATTGTGGTAACCCCAAGCATCGTTTGAGCGGTGCATACCGTGAACAAGTTGTTGGTCTGGGTTAGGGTCTTGAGAGTTAGCACCATCCCAACGGTCGTTGAAAGTGTATGTCATCACATAAGACCAAGCTAAGGAAATTTTATCTGTTAAACCAAGTTTAAAACCTAGACCACCTTGCAATTGAGCACCGATGTCTTGAATCGTATTATCTACATTATGTACAGTACCCCATTGGTCAACACGAGTAGCGGCAACGTAAGGATCTGGACCCCATTTGATAGTAGAATGCACATAGTAAGCACCTACAGCACCGTAGATGTAAGGAGCGAATTTAGAATCTTCAGAGAGAAGTACTCCGTTATTAAATTTATAACGAACACCAAAAGAAAGATCGGCAGTATTCGCTCTAAAGCTTTTGAATATGATATCTTTTTCTTTTACGAATGAATCTAATCTTCTTGCGAAACCTACATCACCAGCTGAAAAATTCACCACTCCATCTAATGAAGAGTTGAGATTGTGGGTGTATGTGATACCACCACCTTGGTAGATAGGTTTTCTATTGAAGAGTAAACTAGATCCGTCGTCTCCAATATATTCTCTTAATCCGAAATTGACTTCAATTCCGTGAGCGCCATTGGCTTGAGCGAGGGCATTCCCAGAAAACAGGGAAACCAATGCAGGAAGAAAAATTGCTTTTAGGTAGTTTTTATGCATATTCTTGTTAAATTTAGTGAGTTTAGTAGTTGACAAATATAAGAAACTCTTGTTTAAAAAAAAGTTTTTTAAGAAATTTTACACATATACTTCACATTTTTTTTTGATTGCAAAATGAAAATGACAAAAATTTATCATTTCAGTAAAAAAAGGTGATGTAGAAAATGGATGTAAATTAATTGTAGACTTGAATGATATTTCCGTCTTTTTGGATGCGATATTGGGCTAATCTTCCTGCGGCGGGGCCATTTGTAGGAAATCCTTGAAAGTTGTATTTGCTATCGCAGCATTTTTGAAAATTCCCACCAATAAATTCACCGCAATAGAGCGCTAAATTGATTGAATCTACCCAAATTTTCGCACAGGTCTTAGAAGGTTCGAAGGCACAACCGCGTTCAAAGGCGTACCAATTGTCGTCGTAATCATGAATCACCAGCACACCTTTAATTCCACCGTCGAAGTAGGCGAATTCACCGGGATTGTTAAGTTTCATGTAGGAACTTAAGTTGAGGTCAAAAACAATGTTTACTGGTCCAGTGGGAATATTTTGTGTGATACTTCTGGAATCATCGCATGAGGAAATGTCCCCCAAAATAAATAAAGCGACGATAATATAGAAGCATTTTTTAATCATACTTATAGAACCCTTGACCTGATTTTTTACCGTGATGTCCGGCATCAACTTTTTGTTTTTGAATTCTGTTGGGTCTAAATTTCGGGTCGAAATTAAATTGTTCGAACATAGAATTGGTGACAGAATAATTGGTTTCAACACCAATGAGATCCATGAGTTTGAAAGGGCCCATTTTAAATCCTGTTGATTCAACAAGTTTATCGATTGTTTCAAAATCGGTCACACCTTCTTCGGCAATTTTTAGGGCTTCAACATAAAAATGGCGTGCTACACGATTCACAATAAAGCCGGGAGCGTCTTTGGTATAAACGGCAGTTTTACCTAATGATTTTGCCCAGTTAAATGCTTTTTCGGCAATTTCAGGGTTTGTAGCTGCACCTTGAATAATTTCAACCAGTTTCATGATGTGTGCTGGATTAAAAAAATGCACACCTACCAATCTTTCTGGATGCTTCAATCCATTGGCAATTTGTGTAATAGGAATGGAAGATGTATTTGTAGCGAAAATTGTATTGGGATTATTTAAATTTTCGAGGTGTTGAAAAAGTTCTCTTTTAATGGCAAGGTTTTCGAGGATCGCTTCTATGATGAAATCGGCGGTAAGTGTTGACTTATCTTCGGTAAATGAAAGTTTATTGAGGGCTGCAATTTTTTGATCTTCAGTAATTTTACCTTTATCAACAGCAACTTGAATTTGCTGATGGATATACTGAGTTGCTTTTTGTAAGGCATCCGTTTTTACATCGTAAATGAGTGTTTCATATCCTGCGAGAATACTGCTCATCGCAATTCCCGATCCCATAACACCTGAGCCAACAACAATTACCTTTTCCATGATTACAAAGTTAACGAGACTTTATCCAAAATTGAGGATTTTGTTTTTCTTGTCCTTCCCAAATTTGGAATTGCAAGATACATTTATCATCATCATCGGTCATCACTTTTCCAATTTTTTCACCGTTCGATATAATTTGTCCCTTTTGAACAAAAACATCCGATAATCGCGAGTAAACGGTAAAGTAAGCACCATGATTGATTAACACAGCCTCCCCTTGTCCGGGTATCGACAGAATGGCGCTAACGGTGCCTTTGAAGATGGATTTAACGGTTGAATTTTTAGGTGTGGTAATATCGATACCGTTGTTCACTTCTTCAATATCTTGGAATTCGGGATGTCGGTGTCTACCAAAACCTTGTGAAATAAATCCACGTTCAACTGGCCAAGGAAGTCCACCTTTATTATTCTCAAATGAAAGGCTCAGGGCTTTGGCTTCGGGAGTGAGTGCATTTTCGGAAGCGGCAGAGGCAGAGCCAGTGGATTTATTGACTTTACTACTTGATTTACCTGGGGCTGCTTTTGCAATTTCACGTTTTTGACGACGGCGTTCGGCTTCAATTTCACGAGCAATAGCTTTAGAAATTTCGCGATTTAGTTTGGCAACTTGGCGTTCATTTTCTTTAATTTTCTCTCTCAATTCTTTTTCACGGGAAGAGAGTTCAACGACTAATTTTTGTTTCGTGGTTTTATCGGTTTCCAGTTCTTGTTTTTCTCTTTCTTTAGAAGAGAGGAGAATTACTTTTTGTTTTTTAGTATGGTTGAGTTCAGAAATTGCATCGGAAACTTGTTGGGCTTGCAACTGAATGGCTGCAACTTGATTTCTGCGATAATCGGATAATTTTTTAAGATATTTCCAGCGTTTGAGGGCTTGTTTGAAATTGTTCGAAGAAAACAGGAATACAATTTGTCGGCTCGATTTTCTTGTTTTGTAAGCTTTGCGAATGGTTTTATGTAACTTTTCTTTTTCGCGTTCATAATCAAATTTGAGATTTTCGAGTCGCATAGTTTGCGTAAAGATATCGCCATCAGTTACAATGATTTCGGTTTGTATTCCTTCTATGAGTTCGGTTCTTTGCTCAATAATTTTGTTGATGGTGGTTAATTGGTGAAGCGTGGTTCTCTTTTCTTTTTGGGTAGATAGGAGGATTCGCTTATTTTCGGCAATGTCTTGTTCCACTTTTTTACGTTTGGCCTCGAGTTGTTGCCGATTGGTTTGAGCCATAGAGTTTGGCCACCATAAACCAATGAGAAGTAAGGTAGTAACAGCAAATTGGCTAATTTTTTTGAATCGGAACACGCTCATAATCTGCAGGGATAGAAAACGGATACGAAGGTATGGCATCAAAGCGAGCAGTTTTTAACGTTAAATCTAAACGTAAATTATTTAGGTCACTTTTTTGTTCAATAATAGACCAATTCATTTTTCTAGGAATTGCAATATTCTCTATCAATTGTCTATCGGTATAACCAATAACAAGTTTGCGCATTTTTCCTTTATCGGAGAAACGGGATTCTGTGAAAATTTTATTTTTACTGCTTGCTGAATAATTTAGAAACAAAGCGTTGTTTCCTAACCAGTTGTGGGTATACTCGTTATTCACCAATGTACTATCTTTTAGAATAAGGTCGGTGGTTGGTGAATTTCCCATGATCAATGCTTGAATTGCAGAAATATTTGCTGGCAATTCTTGCATTCTACTCAAATCTTGAAGCGATAGCCCATAATATTTTTGATTGTATAAATCCAAAATATGTGCGCTGTCGCGGTTTATAATTCCCTTTAATATTTGGATTCCCATGATGGCAGATACGCTGAACCAAATGATACTGTCTTTTTTCATTCTGAAGGAGAAGGTTCCTGATAAATCCTGTGATTCAACCTTTATATCTGCTTCATATTTGGCTGTGCAGTATGTCCAATCAATATTTTTTAACTGATTGTTATAAAATGGGTTGTTTGCCATTTTGCTCATGTCTACATTAAAATTTGCAGCTGTAATAGAGGCGTTTGGTTCAGCAATTTGATGGACTTCATTTGGTTGAACTTGTCCGAATGATAGTGAGGTAAAAACGATGCAGAATATGGTTGAGAATATATGATTTTTCATAGGGTGGAAATTATTTGGTTTTGGGCATTTGGTTTAAATACAACTTTTTACCTTCTTCATCAATGGTGCCCAAAAAGTATGCCATGTTCAAG
The DNA here is from genome assembly GCA_964645755.1 of uncultured Rhizobium sp. Taxonomy (GTDB): domain Bacteria; phylum Bacteroidota; class Bacteroidia; order NS11-12g; family UBA955; genus VMCP01. The sequence continues at coordinate 9,741 of CAZYBT010000063.1, read as the reverse complement.
AATTGATGTGCTTTTTCGATGTTTTGACTTTGTTTGTAGCACTGAAAAGCCAAAATCACACAAGGATCTAATACTTGTTCAGGTTTTAAATTGTCGAAAGTTAGAATCGCTGATTTGATTTCACCAATTTTGAATTGGCAATACGCAAGGATGTTGTAATACAGTGATTTATTGGGATTATTAGATAAATTCGAAATTGAAGAAATGATTTGAATCACAGACTGATATTGTTTGTCTGATAGTGCAAACAGTGCATCAAAAAGATCGGAATTGGCCATAAATGGCATGATTTCCTCAAGGTAGTTTTTACATTTTTCTAATGCTGATTTATCGCCATTTAAAGCGCAGCAATGTAGGGTCTTGTTAATTTTTTCGGATGACAAATTGGGGTCGTTGAAAAATACGCTTAAAAAATATTTTTGAGCTTCAGTGTATTTTCCAATATTATAAAGGTTGCATGCAACAAGGAAGCAATAAGGTGAATAACCAAGTTGAGGATTTCCTTGATGATGGGAGAATGACAATTTGTAACACGAATCGAGTAGATTTAGGTTTGATTCAGACCAGAAGAAAACCTCATGGGCCCATTTTTTTTGTTCGGTGCTGAGATTTTTATTAAAGGCAATTTTTCTAACTAAACTTTGGTTGTTTTTATAATATTCCCTAGGACCATAGTTTTTGCATTCTTGAGTGGTTAGAATTTGATTGTTCTTGCAAATTTGCTCCATTTGAATGAGCAATTCATTCGGCAATATATCTAATTGAAAATCAATATTATTGGTGTCTGTTAAATAACGAAGTTTCAAAATTTCGCTAAATTCCAGATATTTCTGATTTGATTTATAGATATCTTGGGTTTTCTTGAAAATTTCAGGATTTTTTGGGTATTTCAACAATAGTTTTTTGGCATACAATAGCACAGAATCTTTTAAACCCAATTGGCTGAATTCCTGAATATATCGAATACCGATTTCTGGTTTTAGTTGAAACTGTTTTTCCCAAAGTCGTGTGACTTCGATTGCTTTTTGAGTATTGTTGGCACTTTTAAATGCGAAAATGGCTTTGTTGTACCTTGTCCAAAATGAAGGGTTGAGTTTTATGGCTTCAATGTATTGTTCGCCAGCTTCATTGTATTTACCAAGATTGCTGAGAATTTGCGCTTTTTGCAAAATATAATCATCGCAGTTTTTGCAAAACTGCAAGGCCTTATCGATGTGAAAGATTGCCAAATCAAGGTTCGCATTTTCACTATAAATGGTAGCTAAACGAAAATGTGCGGCTTCTTTGGTGTTGTTGGACTTAGTGAGCGCAATAAATGCTTGTGTGGCTTCTTGTTTTTGTCCGTTTTGAAAAAAGGTCTCAGCTTGTCGGTAAGCGGATCTATCTTTTTGAATACTATCAATTTGGGCGGAAGTGATTGTCCCCCAAGAGAAAAAGAAAAGAAGGCAGAGTAAACGTATCAACCCTGGGAACTGAAATCTCCAATGCTGTATTCGAGGCTGTCGCCATCGATCGAAACGTGATTTCCAATCATTGAATTTTCGCATTTGAAGTTTTTAATTTGGGTATTGTTTTGGATAACGGTGTTACAAATAACGCAATTTTCTATTGAACTATTGTTTCCAATGCTCACAAAAGGACCAATTTCACAATTTTTCAGACGAACACCATCGGCAATGAAGCATGGTTCATTGATGGTTACGGATTCATCGAAGCGATCTGGTTCTATGGTAAATTGAGTGGATTTATTGACCAAAACACGTTGATTGGTGTAAACTGTGGCGGCATAATTACCGCAATCTAACCATTCATCGACTTTACCAGGAACGAATTGCATGCCTTTATTTTTCATATTTTCCATGGCATTTGTTAATTGATATTCGCCTTTTTCTTTGATGTCGTTATCAATTAAATATTGCAATTCAGCTTCCAAAGTTTCACCAGATTTAAAGTAATAGATGCCAATAATTGCAAGATCGGAAACAAATTCCTTGGGTTTCTCAACAAAGTCGGTGATGATATTATTTTCGTTGTATTTAATGACACCAAAAGAACTTGGATTGTCTACTTGGTGTACCCAAATCACGCCATCTTTAGATTTATCGAGGTTAAAGTCGGTTCTAAACAGGGTATCGGCGAAGGCAACAATGGTTTCGCCTTTGAGGCATTCGCGAGCGCAAAGAATGGCGTGTCCAGTACCTTCGGCTTTATCTTGATAGAAGATTTTACCTTTTGCACCAACACTTGCTGCAATGTTCAATAATTCTTGTTCTGTTTCATCGCCGAAACGGCCAACCACAAAACCAATTTCATCAATGGTATCACCACAAACGCTGGCAATATCCTCAATGAGCCAATGCACAATAGATTTACCGGCAACAGGCACAAGGGGCTTGGGAGTAGTTAGGGTGTGAGGGCGCATTCTTTTGCCCATACCCGCCATTGGAATAATTAGTTTCATTTTATTGGAAAGTCAAAAAATTGGGTGCAAATATCGGTAAAATCGTTTAAAAAATGATTAATTCTATGTTATTTACCACTACTACCGTAGCCGCCTTCGCCTCTTTGGGTATTGGAAAGATCGGTAGTTTCTTCCCAAGTAACTGTAGCGTGTTGTGCAACAACCATTTGAGCAATTCTTTCACCGTTATTGATCATAAAATCTTCTTCTCCATGATTGATTAACAACACTTTAATTTCACCTCTATAATCGGCGTCAATGGTTCCCGGTGTATTGAGTACAGTGATGCCATGTTTTAAAGCGAGGCCACTTCTCGGACGTACTTGCGCTTCAAACCCTGCCGGAAGTTCAATGAATAAACCAGTTGGAATCAACATTCTTTCTCCTTTTTTGAGGGACAATGGAGTGTCTATATTTGCATGGAGGTCCATGCCAGCAGATAATTCTGTTTGGTATTTAGGCAGAGGGTGATTGGATAGATTTTTAATTTTAACGGTTATCATGTGCAATTGGAGATTGATTGAAACGTTTTTCGTAAAGATAAATAAAAGCGATTAAACAGATGAGAGACACTATTTTGGAAGCAAAACCGATCAAATTTTCGGGTAGGTTTAAAGCGAGATATCCGAGTGAGAAGGAAAGAAATAGGCTGGTTAAAATGGGTACAAGTTGATAGGGAATAGGGAAATACTTTCTACAAAGGAGGTAACCAAATACAACCATACTGGCATAGGTAATCATGGTGGTATAGGCGGCTCCCATGAACCCCATTTTAGGTATCAATAAATAATTCAAAATAAGCGTAATAGCGGCACCTCCGAACGCAGGAAGAGATCCTATTTTGGTTTTAGCAGAGACCTTATACCATACAGAGAGCGTATAATATACTCCTAGAAATAAATTGGCAGCCAACAATATAGGTACAATTTTCATTCCATTGGGATGTTCGAAGTACGATTTGTTTTGAATTAAAAGTGGGGCAACATAAGGAATCACAATGATCGTAAACAAGTAAATGATGGAAACGGCGTAAACAAACCATTTCATTACATAGGCATAGCTTTGTTTTGCGTCGAGTGATTTTGCCTGTTGAAAGAAAAATGGTTCCACTGAAAATCGGAAAGCTTGCACAAAAAGGGTCAACACCAAGCTCAGTTTATAAAAAGCTGAATAAATGGACGCCTCATAATCACCCAGACCGTTGGGTGTAAGTTTTTTGATGAGGATTCGGTCAAATGTTTCGTTGATCATACCAGCAAGGCCTATGAAAATCAGGGGATAGGCGTAGTGGAGCATTTTTTTGAGCAAGTCTGTATCGATACCCCACTTTAAATTCCCCCAAGTTTTAAATAACAACGGAAAAGTTGCGAGGGACGCAATAAGGTTAGACAAGAAAATGTTGGAAACCATATTTTCGGGTTGCGACCAAGTATAGGCCCATTCGTAACCGTTTTTGTACAAAATAGGACAAACAACGATAAAGAAAACGTTACAACCAACGTTGATGAAGATATTCGACAGTTTGATTATGGCAAATTTCCATGGCTGTTGCTGATTGCGAAGCCAAGCAAATCCTAATGATGAAATGGCATCGATTGCTAAAATCATGGTAAACCAAAGTGCATATTCTGGATGCTCAGGATATTCAACATAATTCATAATAGGTTGTGAGAAATATTTGGCCAAAATCACCCAAATAAATCCTGTAACCATTAAAAAGTTTGCGGCCGTAGAAAAGACTCTTTCAGGTTTATCTGTATGTTGTGCGAAATGGAAAAATGCCGTTTCTAAACCAAACATGAAAATAACAGAAAATAGACTTGCATAGGCGAACATCACATTCACTACGCCATAATCTGAAACCGTACTCAGGTAATAGGTGTACAATGGAACCAAAAGGTAGTTGATAAACCTACCAAGAATGGTGCTTAGTCCGTAAATAGCAGTTTGTGAAGCAAGCTTTTTGATGATCGACATTCGTACAAAGATAAATTAAAAGGTATTTTGAAAATATTCTTTTGCAAGGGGTCCTTGATTAAAGAGTAAATCGAGTATCGATACATTGTTTCTAAATCCAAACTTTTCGTGAAATACCTGATTGTATTCGGGTACATGAATATCGTTTTTCAACACGTCGAAATAGGCGTTATCTGGATTTTCAACAAAATCAATGGAAAGATGTTCAAGTCCGATCCAAATCAATAAGTTTTGTAAAAGTTGAAGGTTGAGCGATGCAAGATTTTCAGGGTGTGCATCATAAATCTTATAAATACGGTAGTCGTAATATTCGAAGAAAGGTGACTTACCATAGGCTGTTTGTAGGGCATTTTTGTGTTCTCTAATCCACTTTTGGGAGTAATCAATAAAAATTTCCTCAAAAACTCCGGATTTGGTGGTTGAGATCAGGGGTATTGTGAGGATTTGAATTTGGTTTGGACCGGGAATTGCAAATTTATTGATGAATTTATTTTGCAGAAAACGCGGATTTTGGTCGATGAAAATACCGTTGTTTTTGAGGGCGTACAAGAACCAACTGATATGCGGAAAAATTTCTAGGTGTTGTGGTAACATGTTGGTATTCTATTGACATTCAATTTATCTGGGGTTTCATTGAGCAATTGATTCATTGATTTTTTCAATGAGGGATGTTTCACTTGAGGAGCAATTTCGGCTAATGGAGCCAGAACAAAACTTCTTTCAGGTAAATAGGGATGAGGAATTTGTAGATCATTGTCCTTCAAAATTAAATCATCGAATAATAAGATATCTATATCGATTGTTCTGGGCCCCCATTTTTGGATTCGAATACGCCCCAATTGTTTTTCAATATGGAGTAGTTTTTGTAGAACAATTTTTGGGGAAAATGGGGTATAAATAAGCAAACATTGGTTGTAAAAGTCTGGCTGATTTGTGAGTCCCCATGCGGCAGTTTTGTAAAAAGAAGAAGCATTGAGAATGTGTCCAACTTGCTGTTGAATCAGTCGATTAGCAGATTTGAGAATTTGGATTGAGTTTCCCTGATTGCTGCCGGTTGACAGATAGACTTTGTGGAACAGTTTCGACACGTGTGCGAAGATAACGCGCAACAAACTATAAAATGAAATCGTATTTTTGTAATTATGAGAAATTACATTTTGATCATTTATTCTTTGTTCGCCTCGTTTTTAGGTGCACAAACCAAGATCAATGGATATGCTGATTATCCATCGGAAAAGTGGGTAATGAGAAAATACCAGAATGACCCATTAAATGTGCGATATTACACATTTAAGAATGGGTTGACGTTGATTACTTCGGTGAATAAAAAGGCACCGAGAATCAATACTATGGTAGCAGTAAAAACAGGTTCAAAAAATGACCCATCTACAAACACAGGTTTGGCACACTATTTAGAGCACATGTTGTTCAAGGGAACGGACAAATATGGCAGTTATGATTGGAGCAAAGAAAAACCTTTGTTAGATCAAATTGATGCTTTGTATGAACAATATAATTCTACAAAAGATGAGTCTCAAAGGCGCTTAATATATAAGAAGATTGACAGTACCAGTCAACTTGCAGCAAAATTTGCAATTGCAAATGAGTTTGATAAAATGTGTCAGGCTATGGGAGCAGAGGGAACAAATGCTTTCACTTCGAATGATATGACGGTTTATGTGAATGATGTACCTTCAAATATGTTGGAAAAATGGTTATCATTGGAGTCTGAGAGGTATCGTAATCCTATTTTACGATTGTTTCATACAGAGTTAGAGGCGGTATATGAAGAAAAAAATATTAGTTTAGACAGGGATGGTGATAAGGTATGGGAGGCTTTATTTGGTGAGTTGTTTAAAAAGCATAATTATGGTTTGCAAACAACAATTGGCACGATTGAACATTTAAAGAATCCTTCTTTAAAGGCCATTAGGGAGTATTATCAAAAGTATTATGTTCCAAATAATATGGCCATCATCATGGCTGGTGATTTCAATCCAGACGATGCAGCGAGATTGGTGGCTGAAAAGTTTGCTTACATGCAAAAGTCGGAAGTTCCTGAATATGTGTATGGTGAGGAAACTCCGCGAAATGTGGAAAGAGCCATTGACATAGTAGGACCAGATGCGGAAAATGTAACCATTGGTTTCAGGCTTCCAGGCGCTAAAAGCAAGGAAGCTAGAATCATTAAATTGATAGACTTGCTGTTGAACAATTCAAGTGCAGGTTTTATAGATTTGAATTTGGTTAAGCAGCAAAAAGTACTTTCGGCAAATAGTGGTACCGATGTTATGAAAGATTATTCAATGTTTATTCTAACGGGTAAGCCAAAGGCTGGTCAAAAATTAGAAGAGGTAAGAGATTTGTTACTGGGTGAATTAAGTAGAATTAGAAAAGGTGAATTTGACGATAAAATGTTGAAGGCCATTCTGTTGAATGAAGAAATTCGACAGTTAGAAGCCTACAAAGACAATGGATCTAGAACAAGTTTCTTGATGACCACATTTGTAAATGGGGTTGATTATAGGGTGGCTGCAAGCGAATTGGCGTTGATGGCGGAAATCAAGAAAGAAGAAATAATGGCTGTTGCCAATGAGTATTTAAACAATGATCGGGTTGTTATATTCAAGAGAAAAGGCGAGGCTGTAAAAGCTACAAAAATTGATAAGCCGGAAATTCATCCAGTTGAGTTGAATAGAGATAAGCAAAGCGATTTTGTAAAAAATTGGTTGAGTCTGTCGGCAGAGTCTTTAAAACCCACATTTTTTGAAAAATCGAATGTTACGATGGCAAAAAGTGGTGCGGCTACTGTATATTATGTAAAGAATGATGAAAACAAACTATTTAATTTGACGTGGAGATTTGGAGCAGGCAATTACCAAGATAAAAGATTGGGTTTGTTGTTTAGTTATTTGAAATATTTGGGAACAAAGAAAATGAGTTCGGAGGCATTTAGTAAAGAAATGTATGCTTTGGGTTGCAGTTTTAATGCATTTGCGTCCGACAAAAAATCATATTTAATGTTGAGTGGACCAAATGAAAACTTACAAGCTGCATTGCAACTTGTGATGGATTTGTTAAACAACGCTCAAGCGAATGAGGCAGCGTTAAACAACATCGTGAGTGATATATTGAAAAGCCGTGAAAATTCAATGTCGAATGCAAGGGCCATTCAACGTCAATTATCACAATATGTATTGTTTGGAAGTCAAAATCCAAGCAAATGGATCATCAAAAACAGCGACTTGAAAAAAATCACAACATCTGAATTGTTGAAATTATTGAAAGTAGTTTTAGCGAGTCCTTATGATCTTGGATATTTTGGTCCAATGGCATTGGAAAGTTCAGATAAATCGGCTGTTACCTTATCAAGTGTATTGAAAAGTAATGGTTGTGCACCAAAGGGTTTCAAGGCTATTGAAAGCCCAATGGTTGTTTTTAAAGAGAAGAAAATGACTCAAAACGAAGTCTATTTTGCACATTATGAGCAAGTACAAGCGAGTATCAATTGGTGGTCGAATGCTGGCGATTTTGAGGAAACGATGCGACCAACGGTAACGGCATTCAATCAGTATTTTGGTGGCGATATGAGTAGTGTGGTCTTTCAGAATATTCGTGAAGCGAAAGCTTTAGCATACAGCACCTATGCCACATTTAACACTCCAAAGGAGTTATTTAGACCAAATGTTATGACGGCATTTGTGGGAACTCAAGCCGATAAATTTCACGATGCCATAGCATCGATGAATGAGTTGTTGCAGAAGCTTCCTGTGAATGAAGAAGTTTTTGATTTAGCAAAACAAAGCATTGTAAATAGGATTGAAACAGAGCGCATGATGCCTGAGAATTATATTGGGGCGTTGTGGTCGATGGAAGAGTCTGGCGACAAAGAAGACCGTTCAAAGGGAATTTATCGCGAAATTGCAAATATTCATATGGAAACAATTCGCAAATTCCACGAAGAGAAGGTGAGCAAGCAGACATACCATTTGGCGGTAGTAGCGAGTCGCGACAAGATCAAGAAGGCGGACTTGGAGAAATACGGTATGGTAACAGAGGTTACATTAGAAGAATTATTTGGATATTGAAAAAAGGGGCGAGAGCCCCTTTTTTATTTAAGGTTGAGGGTTTAAAGTTGGTGGTTGGGTTGAATCATGCAAATAACCCTAAACGATAAACTTTCAACTTTAAATTTTTGAAAGTTCGTGATTTCGGAGATCGTATTTATCAAAGAGTTCTGTGAGAGAATCTTTGGTGAAAGAGTCTTTTAATGCTTGGAGGTGGCGGAAGTGGTGAATATCGGTGCATGCAAAATCGAACAAATCGGCCTTGAGCATTTTTTGGGCTATTTTTTGTACTTCTTTACCATAATACGGAGTGAGAGATAGCAAATTAAGTTGCAGTTCAAATCCTAAATCTTTGAGGTGGGAATAATTATATTCCCAATTATTATGATAATAAATATAGCGTTCAGGATGTGCCAGAATTGGTTCATATCCTTGAATTTGAAGATCGAAGCTAATTCTCTCTACGTGATCAGGACGTTGGATGTATGAAAATTCTACAAGAATTTTGTTATGAACCAATTTTAAAAATGGCTCTTTATTTCTCAGTTTCTGAGCAAATATATCATCGAGCATGTATTCAGCTGCAAATGATTTAGGGACTTCAATGTTGTGTTTTTGAATTTCGGAAGAGAGTACATCAAAACCGGCCTGAATGGTATCAGGGGTATTGGGATGAGTATCGGCAATAATGTGAGGTGTAAAAATAAATTCAGTAAAGCCAAGTTCTTGAAGACCATTGATCAAACCAATTGAGGTTTCAGAATCAGGAGAACCGTCATCGATTCCTGGAATAATATGGTTATGAAAATCTATCACTGCAAGTTTTATAAATTTTGAGGAAACGGAAACAAAAGTAACCAATGGAAATGTAGATTGTTTCAGAAATCCCAAAAATTTGGTAAATGGCAAAACAAATTAGTAAATGATTTTAAAGCACAAAATGATGATAAAAATTAGTCATAATAAGGTGCATGAAATGTTGAAATACATTGAAAAACATGTGAGTATGAATTCATAAAACGATGTAATTAACATTATTAAAAATTGGGTTTTTAGTAAACAACGAAAATTCTGTTTAAAGTTTGAGGTTTAATTTTAAATCAATTTTCTTTGAATTTAGAAAAAAATGTATTACGATTGTAAACTAAACCAAAATTAATAACTTATGAAATTATTGTTAAAAAAGTCGTTCATTGCGATTCTGCTGTTTACAGCATTTATCGGAATGGCATCGGC
>CAZYBT010000062.1:0-14887 GCA_964645755.1 uncultured Rhizobium sp. | reverse complement strand
GAACTGTCAAATTCTTTAACAACACTAAAGGGTTTGGATTTATCATCGAAGACGGATCTGAAACTGAACATTTCGTTCACGTATCAGGTTTGATTGATCAGATCAATGAGAACGACAAAGTATCTTATGATCTTAAAGAAGGCAAAAGAGGATTAAATGCGGTAGACGTAAAAAAACTACCATAAGAAGTATTTTTTTGAATTTCTTACAGGCCATCGGAAGATGGCCTTTTTTTTGCCCTAATTTGAGCACTCAGCCATTGTCCCTCATAGAAAAACTACCAACTATTGCTGCTTCTGTTGTAAAATTCAAAGTTGATCTTGAAAGCAGTACGCGGACCATCGAATAAATTGGAGTAACCAACGCAATAAAATATACCAACCTTGAATCTTTCCCTCCAGATTTTGATGAGCTTGTCTACACCAACGTACATTTCATAAAACATCATATTTCGTCTCTCAGGAGCATATAACGCGCTCAAACCCACTGACTCATATAAGTTTAACTTTTTCACAAGTGGTATCTTATTTAATACCGATCCGTAAAAATGATGTCTGTAATGAACTTCGTAATACCTTTTAAACGTTTTAAATGTGCTGTCTAGCAACTGGAAAGCATACATCGGAGGCGTGAAAATAGATGCATCGCCTCTGCGTTGGTATCGGTAATCAATAACATTGATGTTGTTCATTTTCAAGAACGATCCACTGGTTGCCCGCAATTCACTTTTTCCCATAAGTCCCCAAGGGAAATCATGTTCAATTCTGTATTCAAGATATTGATAATCAATGGTGCTTTTGAACAATCCGGGTAAGGCTCGTCTGTAATCAATAATAAACGTTGGCCAAGTTGAACCCAAGATAATCTTCTGTTTTGGTTCACTCAAATAACGTTGAAACGGAGTATACGATAATGTGAAGTCGGCAAAAAGTGCACGATGCGAATTGAATTTTAATGGGGTGTTGTTTTCAAACAGACTGTCGCCGGTGGATGAAAATTTGAAATAGGAAATATCTTTTCTATCGCTAAATTCTGCTTTCACCCTAAAAAATAGGCCATTCACTATTTCTTGGCGATGATATACCGTTAAATGATCGTGTTGGTAGAAATTATCTCGCCTGAACAAATCAATATAAGCGGCAAATGGATTGACAAATCCAAAATCTCTACCCGCAGCAACATAAATTACTTTCCGCTTGTAAGGATTATACAAGGTGGAAAATACAACCGTTCCTCGCAAATCTTCGTTGTTCAACCCATAAGATAAATTCTCATTGAACGTGATTTTCTTTTTGTTCTCAAAAGTTTTATCGATGCTATTGAAGACCGTAATTCGACTTCCGCCGGGCCACCATGGTTGCCACAAAAACATCAAAGGTTGAAACGACATATTGATGCCTTTTCTCCTGTTCTGATAATCTTGTCCCTCTAAAAACAAACTCTTCCAAGTAACTTTATTGGCCAATCTCTCAAGGCTATCTAAATAGCTATCAGATGATTGTACGCGTTTGATGCTGTCAGATTGTTTGATAAAGGTACGCTCAATTACACTTAATGGAATTTTTCTGTTTTGAGCCCAAAAAGCGGTGTCTTTTTCGTAAGCATCTTGTTCAACTTTACTCAATTCGAGTCCAAAGTGATTTTTAGGAAATACTGGGTTGGTGACAATGTTGTTATAAAACACCTTGGTTTCGGCCGTAGTTTTATTTGCACCACTACTGTAACTGTAAACAAAACTTTGTGAGTCGATGAGAATATTTGAATCTTTTGTAAGTCTGTAATTTTGAGTGAGGGTCATCTCATTGTACTCCGCCATTAAGTGCGATGGAACCTTAAGAACAACTTTTGCTACATAAAAAGAAGTATCTACCAAGTGAATTTCACCGGAAAATGTTGAATTGGCTGTTTGGCGGCTATCTACTTTGATTTTAAGCACTCTTCCGTAAACGGGATGTTTGTAGCTTTCTATAAACCGAAAACGGTAGGCCAATATGGCACTGCTTGAAAGTGGCGACATGACGGGAAGTGGACAAAGTCCGGGCAGTGACATCAAATTTTGGTAAATGTTAAAGTCGCCTTCTACTGTCGACAAATAGTACAAACTTGTTTTATCGCCACGAACGGAAACCCCTTTTTTAACTTCTTTAATTTTGTTTGGTGGCATCCAATCTCGTTTCATGGTAATTTCAACCAGATTTGCATTTAATTGATTCTCATTTTCTTGAGGGACGTCGGCTGGGCGGTTGGTGGGATCGTCAGATTTTGGAATTACCCTTTTTTGCTTCACTGTAAGGTCTTCGAACGCTTTGATGTAAACATCGGCTGACTGTGCTGGAATTCGGGAAGCCCATATGTTCCGCCTTGCAATGGCTTTTTTCATGTATTCAGGACCTGGATCTTTCCATTTTGCCGAAACATAAACAGCGTTTATCTGGCGGACTTGACGTACCAGAGAAATGACGATGGTATCTTTAAATTTATCGGTTACAACAATGGGCAATTCTTGATTGTGAAATTCTGGGTGAGAAAATACGAGTTGGTAATTACCTGGTTTGAGTTCAAGAGTAAAATAACCGTCTATTTTAGATTGACCTAATTTACCACTGTTCTTTTCATAAATCTGAACACCTGCAATGGGAGCATTGCTTGTATCAATGCAAAGTCCAACCAATTGTGCATGAGCAAATTGTAAAAGAACAAAGCTGAATACCAAAGCAAGTATTTTCCTCATTTTTTATCCTTTTTCTTACGACCTTTCTTCGTGGAATCTACTTTTTTAGGATTCAAAGCGTAGGTGGTTTTTGGAATGAATGGGGTAAATTGAGATCCGAAGGCAGATTGCTTTGGCTTGTTTTGAATGTCCCATAAAAATCCGGGAAGTTTTTCTTTTTCGGTGGGGAACAAATCCAAAGGGTAAATTTTACCTTCAGGTTGAATGTAGAAAAACACACTATTGATTTTTTGGTTTTTGAATTGAAAACGGATGTTGCTACATGAAATATCAAAAACAGAAGAAATACTGTCGTTTTCCCTCATGAAATAGACACTTTTTCCATTTCGGTGAACCAGTGTTTGTGTTAACTTTTGGTTTTTATCGAGAAGGTGCGTCATGGAGTCGCCTGCAACTTGACTAAAATGGGTGCTATCTTCCATCATGGCAATAAAACCATGCTGATACATGGTACTGCTGCTGAGTTTTTTATTTTTAAGAAAAAGTTTGATGGTGTCGCCACTCATTCTGGTTAATGAATCCCATAAAACTGGATTTCCGCTGAGTTTAAAAGAGCTGTCAACAGATTGATAATTCATGTTCTTGGCAGTTCCTGAAACGTTGTTTCTTTTAAAAATCACATGAAACCAAGCCTTAATTTTCTGAACTTGGGTTGCACTGTCTTTGCTGTAAAAAAGTGTGTCGGCTTTGATGTAAAAGCTATCCTTTTTATCGATTTGGAGCGCCAAAGGATTCCCTGAAATGGTAATTTCTCCGGTATTTTTGGCGTAATCGGCTTTTTGTCCCCATACTCTCCAATTTTCAACTGAATCAATCAGATACACATTTTTAAAGGCAGTGCCTTTACGGTTCTTTTTATTGACATACAAAGAATCTGCAACAAGGGTTTTATCGTTGTCAAAGAGTCCAACTTTTTGGTAAAAAGTACCTTGTTCGGTTTCGGTGTTGTAGGTTCCACGCTCGAAAACCATGGATTGTGTTTCGTATTCGAGTTGGGTGAATGAAAAGAATTTGGCAGTTTTAGTTTGGGTCAGGTATTGGAGGGTATCCGTTTTGATGGTGTAATCTGGGGTCTGCAACAATACATTTTGTTTGAAAAACAAAGTTTTAGAAGTAGGGTTGTAGCTTCCTGAAACGGAGGTTAGTTTGGTTTTTTTATCGGTGATAACTCCTCCACTACCATACCATCCAACTTTTGTTTGCGTGTGATACTGCAACCATGGAGTGAGAAGGGTCATGGTATTGTCGACCAATTTTACATTTCCTTCAACCCGAGCGGTATGCGTGGCATTGTCGAAAATGAGGGTATTCCCGGTTACAACGGCCCCTTCAGCGTTGATGATTTTAACGTCGCCATAGCCTTTGAGGGACTCAGTTTGAGGATCATATTCGGCTTCGTCACAAAAAACCCGCGAACCTTGTTGTTCAAATTGCACATTGCCTTTGAGCAATTGTCCTCCATGTCCATTAATTTGAATGGACTTCATTTTGCGTGCGCTCAATGAAATGGGTTGGGCAATTAGATTTACCTGGTAAAAGGCAAATAAAACAAACAACCAAAGCTTAAAATGATGTTCTTTGTATCGAAGTAACATTTTCGGTTTAAAACTTTTGCAAATTACGTGTTAAATTCTTTTAAAGCATTGATGAATCTACAGAATTGGCAATTAGAACGACAATTGACAGTTTTAGGAGTTAGTGGTGGCATTGATTCGATGGTGCTTTTGCATGTCTTTTTGCAAAATAATTGGCCTTGTGTTGTTGCCCATGTAAATTATCAATTGCGTGATGAAGACAGTCGTGGCGATATGGAATTTGTGGTTGATACATGCAATAAATTGGGTGTTGAATGCCATGTAAAGGAAGTCAACACAAAGCAAATTGCCAATGAGTTGGGAGTTTCTATTCAAATGGCAGCGAGAGATATCAGGTATCATTTTTTTGAAGAGGTTTTGGTGAAAGTTGGTGCTCAAAAAATTGCAACAGCCCACCATCAAGACGATGAACTAGAGAATTTCTTCATTTATTTGATGAGAAATCAGATTCACAGTGCTTGGATGGGAATTCCCGAAGAAAGAGGAAATATCATCCGGCCATTGTTGCGAATTCCGCGAAAAATAATTGCAGATTTTGCCGCAGAAAACGCAATCAAATGGAGAGAGGATTGCAGCAACCTCGAAACCAAATACTTACGCAATAAAATTCGACACTTCATTGTCCCTCAAATCAAAGAACAATATCCAACTGTTGCTCAGGATTTTCAGGAATTGACCAGAAAAGCGAGGGAAAACGAACGTGAAAATGCCCGACAATTTGAGTTGCGCTGGAAAGAAATTGTCGATTTTAAACAAAATGGTGGTGAAATACCCCAAGAATTCATTGTTGATTTGAGCAACAAATACGGGATATTCAAGAAATTGATTCATCTGGGATTTGATGAAAGTCAAATTGTTCAAGCGGTGTCTGTGAATCAAAGAATTGGCAGTATTTGGCTCACGCGAAATTGGAAAATGACCAAATTAAGATCAGGACTTTTACTTGGTTTGAGGCTTGATAGTGAAGATTTTCCTGGCGAAATGAGTATCGACGATGAGGGAATGTACACTTTTGGTGATCTGGATATAGAAGTGAGAATTGTTGACCACAAACTGGTAGATTTCAAGTCAACAAATTGCTATTATTTTCATGTTGATGTGCTCAAGGGATTGACAATGAGACCTTGGAAACAAGGTGATAAAATGACCGTTTTTGGCTTGAACGGTCACAAAAAAGTGAGTGATATTTTTGTAGATCACAAGATAGATATGGATCAAAAGAGGAAACTTCCGTTGTTGATTCATGCCAATGAAATTGTTGCTATTTTATCGGTAAGGCGCAGTAATTTGTTTCTTTTTAATGACCCAAAACAGGTAGTTAGAATTTCTTGGTATTTAAAATAAGTAAATGCATTTGGTAGTACATTTTCACCTATTTTTGTATAAATGAGAGCCATTATTCCCGTCGCCGGCATAGGAAGTCGATTAAAACCTCATACCCAAACACAGCCTAAATCGTTGATTCCAGTGGCTGGAAAGCCAATTTTAGGACATATTGTCGATAATCTGGTAAATGCAGGAATTACCGATTTTGTTTTCATCATTGGTTATTTGGGCGATAGAATTGAACAATATTTAACTGAACATTATGCCAATTGCAAATTGACGTTTGTGATGCAAACGGTTGGACGCGGAATTGGACATGCGGTTTGGCTTGCAAGAGAAGAAGTAGATTCTTCAGAGCCAGTTTTGATTGTTTTGGGGGACACTATTTTTGAAGCAGACTTAAAAGCGGTTGTTGATAACAATTCCAGTAGTCTTGGTGTTAAAAAAGTGGATGATCCTAGATTGTTTGGTGTTGCTGAGTTGAATGGTGAAGGCAAAATTACCAAGCTTATTGAAAAACCCAATATTCCTCATTCTAATTTGGCCTTGGTTGGTTTGTATTATATCAAGGAAACGGCTTTGTTATTTGAGTGCTTGGAATACCACATTCAAAATGATATCCGCACAAACAATGAATTTCATCTTACAGATGCACTTCAATGTATGATTGAAAAGGGTGCTCAAATGCGCACTTTTGGCGTTTCAACTTGGTTCGATTGCGGTAAGAAAGATGTGATTCTGCAAACCAATCGAAATTTATTAAAACGTTTAGAAAACAATGATTTTACCCATCTCACCAAGTTAGGGAACATCATTGTTCCGCCAGTGCATATTTCATCTTCTGCGAAAATTGAAAATAGCATCATTGGTCCAGATGTGAGTATTGGCGACGGCGCATATATTTCTAGATCCATTGTGAAAAATAGCATCATTGGTATGAATGCGTCCCTCCAAAATGCAATTATCGAAAATTCATTGATCGGAAGTGATGCAAGTTTGGTGGGTGCTGTGCATAGTTTAAACATTGGCGACAGTGCCGAAATTAACCTTAGAGACAGTTGATTTGAATACCAAAGTATCTCATATTCTGTCGGTTATAAATGCAGTAACAGCAGGTAAAGACTTGCGAGACACTGTTATTTCAGAAATAGTTTACGATACACGAAAAATTACCTTTCCTGAAGAAGCTATGTTTGTGGCTTTAAAAGGTGAGTTGAGAGATGGACATCAATTTATTCAGACTGCCTATCAGGCTGGAATCAGGGTGTTTTTGGTTGAAAGAGATACAATAATTGACATCAATCAGTATCAAGATGCTTGTTTTATCAGGGTTGAATCTCCCCTGATGTCCCTCCAAAAAATTGCTCAAAATCATCGTTCCACCAGCCTTATTCCCATTGTTGGAATCACTGGGAGCAACGGAAAAACGGTGGTTAAAGAATGGCTTTACGAATTGTTAAATGCAGATTTTAACATTCATCGGAGCCCGCGAAGTTTCAATTCCCAACTAGGTGTGGCAATTTCACTTTTAGGATTGTCGAAAATCCACCAATTGGGCATCATAGAAGCTGGGATTTCAGAACATGGTGAAATGGATGCCTTGGTTGATATGATTCAGCCATCATTGACGGTTTTAACCCATATTGGTAGCCAGCATGATGCTGGTTTCTCTTCTTTTGAGGAGAAAGCACTTGAAAAGTTAAAGTTATGCAAAGGGGCTGATGTGGTGGTTTTTCCGAAGGACATTGAGGCCTTTGCTCATGGAATTTCCGAATTAAAGAAAAGTCAACCTTTAACCAAATTTATCAGTTGGGGATACTCGGAAGGAGCAACTTTTAAACTTTTAAAAGTCGAGAAAATCGACGGAATTCAAAAGATACATTTTTATCATCGAGGGACAGAGCATATCCTTCAAATTTCATTCTTGGATGAAGCGTCTTTGAGTAATGCGATGTCGTGTTTTTGTGTTTTGGTTGCATTTGAGCGTTGGGATGAGCACCATTTGTCTAAATTTTTGTCGCTCAAGCCAGTAAACAATCGATTGACAATCGAAAGAGGTCGAAGGGGCAATGTGTTGTTAAACGACAGTTACTCAAACGACTTTGAAAGTTTGGCGATTGCCATTGATGTGATTCAAAGACAACAGCCAAATCTTCCTTTGATGTTGATTTTATCGGAAATGGACGATAGGGAAATATCCGATGACCATCATTTAAAAGTAGTCAATTTGCTGAAGCAAAAGCAAGTAAAAAATGTCATCTTTTTGGGTAAAACACAGCCAGAATTTGGAGATTTAATGCATGTTGAATATTTCAGCTCTATGGATTTGCTGTTAAAATCTCCAATTTTAGATCAAATCGTATCGACGGCCATTTTAATCAAAGGCGCAAGAAAATACCAATTGGAGCAAGTGGTAGAGGTTTTGAAGGAGCGATTACATAAAACGAGTCTTGAAATCAATCTTGAAGCCATTAAGCACAATTATCGTTATTTCAGGCGTTTGATACAGCCTGAAACCAAAATGATGTGCATGGTAAAGGCATTTGGTTATGGGAGTGGAACTTTTGAAGTTTCCAAAACTTTGCAAGACTTAAACGTTGATTATTTGGGAGTTGCATTTGCCGATGAGGGGGTTGCATTGCGAGAAGCTGGAATTTCTGTTCCAATCATGGTGATGAATACAGATGCCCAAACCATGGATATTTTGAATCAATTCAATCTGGAACCTGTGGTTTATAGCCTATCGAATTTGATGAGTTATGTCTCTATTTTGGAGGGACAAGAGGGCTGTATCCATTTAGAAGTTGATACTGGTATGCACCGTTTAGGATTTTCACCCGAGCTTTTAATGGAAGCCGTGGTCAGCATCCCTCAAAATATAAAAGTAAAGAGTATTTTTAGTCATTTGGCAGTTTCTGAAAGTGCTGATCATGATTCATTTACGCGAGATCAAGCCAAGAAATTCTATGATTTGGCAAAGAGAGTTGAAGATTTGTTAGGATACGAAGTGATTAAACATATCAGCAATACAGGGGGCATTGAACGATTTCCTGAAATTCAAGGGAATATGGTGAGATTGGGGATTGGATTGTACGGCTTGCAGCCCGATGGTACTGAACTAAAAGAGCTACAAATAGTTGCGAGTTTATATTCTACAGTAACTCAAATTCACGAGATTGAGGGAAATGAAGGAATTGGATATGGGCTGCATAACAATGAGCCCCAAAAGCGTAAAATTGCGACGATTGCCATGGGATATGCCGATGGTTTAAGTCGCCGATATGGCAAAAAAGTAGGAACAGTAGTGTTGAATGGGGTGGAAGTTCCATTTGTTGGAAACATTTGTATGGACATGTCGATGATAGATGTTACAGGAATTGACTGTAAAGAAGGTGATCGGGTTGAGATTTTTGGTGATCAATTGTCTATCAACAAAATGGCCCGCCGCGGCGGGACCATTTCATATGAAATTCTTACGGGTATATCTCAGAGGGTGCCGAGAATTTACCTTGGCGATAATTGATTATTTTACCAAGCAGTTCATCTGGTTTTTGAGGTTTTGGTATTTCACCAAGTCTACTTTCAAAGAGCCTACTCGAATATCGGTTTGGATACGCACTGGAATTTTGTTTTCATCGTCGGTAACCCAAACAGTCATTGCATCGGTGCGTTTGAATACTCGATCTACCACGAGTTGGGGCTTAATTTTGAAGCATCTTACTTTGCCGATATCAGATTTGATGGTTTCTTTTCCCACATATTTTACATTGAGGTTGTAAATTTTATTGTCGAGATATACATCAATTGGGTAGGTAGTTCCCACAGTGGCATTGGCATAGTCGAGGGTTCTCATGTAGTAAATTGCTGATGCTACATCCTGGGTATATTGAGGAATGGCAATTTGACCTTGTTTATTTTTCAACCATTTTTCAGAGTGGTTATAAATGGCTATGTCTTGATTAAAGTAAGTGTTTTCACGAACAGTTTTGGCGTAACGTATGGGAGCTTGAGATTCGCCATCAACCCAACTTTCAAACTTATCTCGTACTTTGTAAGCCCAGTCGAATGACTTTAATGTTTCTCCTTCAACTTTGAGATTATAAGCAGTTTTATTGTTGATGGTAAGTGGTTCAGAAACGGTCATATTTACCAATCCGGCATTGATGATGCCATAGTGAATTCTGTAGTTTAGAATTTCTCCTGATTGATATGCTTTATTTTCGATTTTTCTCTCGTTGGCAGCAACTTTTTCAGCAGATTTCATTGAAAAAAGCATGACACATAGAGCGGCAATTCCGACTGCGCTGATGTAAAAAGGTACTTTGTTATTCATGATCGTTTAATTTAGGTTTGTTACTCTCTAATACAGAGAATTTAATTTATC
The DNA here is from genome assembly GCA_964645755.1 of uncultured Rhizobium sp. Classification (GTDB taxonomy): domain Bacteria; phylum Bacteroidota; class Bacteroidia; order NS11-12g; family UBA955; genus VMCP01. The sequence goes on along the minus strand of CAZYBT010000062.1, from coordinate 4,851 downwards.
CCCCCAAAAAGTAGACCATTTTTTTCATTTGTTGCGATATTTGCAAAAATGAATCAGAAAATTATTCTCACTTCTTTATCCAAAGGCAGCGGATGTGGATGTAAAATTCAGCCTGCTGTTTTACAGGAAATGTTGGAAGGATTGAAAACAAACATGTTGGACTATCCGAACTTATTGGTGGGTAATCAATTCAATGATGATTGTTCTGTATACGACCTGGGAAACGGCCAGTTACTTTTACAAACGGTTGATTTTTTTACACCGATGGTGAATGATGCCGAAGTATTTGGAAGAACGGCGGTTGCCAATGCTTTAAGTGATATTTATGCGATGGGGGGACGTCCGATCATGGGGAATGCCGTTTTTAGCTGGCCATTGGATGTATTGAGCATCGAAATGGGAAGAGATGTCTTAAAAGGAGGCATGGAATTAGCCAAAAAATGTGGTGTGCCAATTGCCGGAGGACATAGCATAGACGGTAAAGAACCAATTTTTGGTTTGAGTGTAACGGGTTTGGTTGATGCTGCGAATCTAAAAACCAACTCTGGAGCCAAAACCGGTGATATCATTTGCATGACCAAGCCATTGGGAATTGGGATGTTGGCAGCTGCGCATAAAAGGGAAATTGCAACGGATGCACAAAACGAAATCTTATATGATTTGCTCACCCAAACCAATGAAATTGGATATGAATTGGGAAAAATTGTTGGAGTAAATGCAATGACAGATGTAACTGGATTTGGGTTGTTGGGGCATTTATTGGAAATCTGTAAAGGATCAGGAGTGGGTGCTGAAGTTGAATTCGACAAAGTACCTGTAATAGAAGAGGCTAAAGTTTTGGCTCAAAGTTTTGTTTTGCCCGACAATGCAATGAGAAATTGGAATGCCTATGAGAAAGAAGTGCAAATGAGCAACCAACAGGCATTTGCTTGGATGGTTGACCCTCAAACCAATGGTGGATTGTTATTTACAGTTACTGAGACTGAAATAGATTCTGTAAAACAATTGTTCGCAAATAAAGCAATGTCGCTTTTTGAAATCGGAAAAATTGTGGAAACAGGGGTTGTGGTGAGATAAAATTATTTTAATTCTTTTATAGCAAGAATTCCCCGTTTTTGATTTTCAATATTTTTGATAAGGGTTCTATTGCCATGATCCGACAAAACAATGATGTTGCTATTTTGATTTTTTATCAAGGATTGTACAAGATAGATTCCCAAATCATCTGCTCGTTTCAAATCATTTTTGAAAGCATTCGAGGGATTTTGAGGATTGTATTTATGTAAAGTCAGGAAGTGGTATATGCGAACATGGATTTCTGTTGAATGGCTTTTGTTTTCAAATTCCTTTAACACTTGATTGTTATATTGATCAATTTTTTGAAAAGTTAGATCGCTTTCCAAATCAAAATCTGCTTTGTAAAAATTTTGAATACCGAAAATAAACTTGGGTAAATTATTCATCAAACGGCTAAATGATCCAAAATATCTTGTATTCGAATAATTCCAATATAGTTCCCAAATGTTCTCATTGAAACTGATGTTTGTTGGAGATAAAAGTTGAAAATCAATATTTTGCTTTTTACACTGCTTTTTCAGTTTTGATTGGTTAATTATTTCATACTGATATTGAATTCTGTCTTTAAACTCTATACCGATATCATTAGGGGTGATGGATTTATCAAAGAATAAATTTGCCAATGAAATTGGAGTTTTGGTAGAGTAGGTGGTATTTGATATAATATTGAACTTTTGATTAATTAAAAATGGTTTGAATTGTGATTTCTGGTGGAGGCTATCTTGAATGATTTGAAAATCTGGATATGCATCTAAGATTATGACATCAACAGATTGGTTTTTATTGATTTTATTCAAAATAAATTGACTCAAATTACTCTTGGTTTCTTGATATATCAATTGACTTTTGTTCAATGTTAGGGTGCAATGAAATATTAAAAAAACACAATTAGCGAATAAAATTATTTTGATATTTTTGGACAAATATTTTGAAAATAAGAGAAACAATAAAATGTATACAATGATTTTAAACGCGAGATTAAATGACGAAATTGAATCATCGAGTATTGGGTTGTAAAGGATAAAAATTGATAGTAAAAAGCAATTCCGATTTAAATATTGATATTGAGACAATAGAATCAATATTGCAAATAAGACAATTGCAGCAATTCCTGAACCATAAATAGTTTTTTCTGATATTGAACTACAGGTTACAAATGCAACAAAAACAATGAAATAGATAATAACAATGTGATCAGATAACTTCTTTCTGAGCGAAAAATAAAGTTCTTTCATTTGTTAATTGGATTTTTTCTATGATCACATATTTTTTTTCCAAGGCCATTTGAAAATTTTCAATTGATTCCGGATATGGATAATTGGGATTTCGGATTAACTGATACCTTGGATCATTTTCAGCTATGAATTCAATGATTAAAAAAGAAGAACTTAGCGAATTGGTTGCAAAAAAGTCAATGATTTTTTCGTGACTTAAATTGTGCGTTTGTTGTAAATGATGGATAAGACCAAGGGCAACATGAACATGTGCAATTTTTGAAATCCTTTCTAATAAAGAGGGATAGTTATTCGAAAATCCAATTGCAGGTGTAGGATTTAATATATTTGCGTGAATCGGAATGATATTGTAGGCTTTTGATTTTGTATATAAATCATTTGCCGCATTAAAATCAGATTCTATGGAAATGATATGAGCATTTGGATGTGTTTCGCAAATGAGCCTAGAAAAAACTCCATCATTCGCTCCCCAATCAATAAAATATTCAGATCCTTTGAATCGATTTGATTTTAAAAGGTAAATGAACTTTTCTTCTTTTAATTTCAAATAATCATTTTGCAACACCGTTTCAGTGTAGTAATTGTCCCATTTAGATTTTTTCTTGGACATTTTTACACTTCGAACATCTGATTTTAAAAGTTCAACAAAGGCAAGCAATTTGTTTTTGGAAATGGTTGAATGGCTTTTATTTGTTGAATTTTTCTGAATGAGGGATGACTTTTTCTGATTCTGTAAAAAAGCATGATGCACCCAAAAGCTTGGTCTCAACTTATGTCTAAATTTGATGGACTCCGAAAATAGCCATTGATTGTCGTTGAAATAAGGTGTCAAATATCCAGCTGGAATATACTCTTTATCGCTAAGATGATACAACAACCAAAGCCATTCTGTGAGAAATTGATGATACCCTGTCCATCCAGATGACAAATCTAATCTCTTGATTGAGCCAAAATCGAAATGTAAAAATTGGTTTTTTCCGACATAAGTAGAATTCAGAGGGTTTCCGTCTACATAAATTAAATCATTCTGAATAAGGTCTTCAAGGCAATTTAAAAAATTAAGGGCTGAATCTTTGAATAATTCAAAAGGGTATTCATGGTAGTAGGTTTGAAATTGAAATTTATCAATTTCGAAAAAACCATCTTCACATTGTTTGTTGATTTTTGTAAAATATTGAGATTGTTTAAAATAAGAAATAAATTCAATGTTAATTTTTCTTAAGATCTTCCCGTATTCATCTATGTAAACACAGTTGTCAGGATCTTTGAAACTTGTATTTATAGGATGAATTTTTAGCATGTAATTACTTATTCTTTCGTTTGAAGAACATTTTAATTTGGTTAAAGAATAATAAACCCGCACCGAGAATACCTCCAACGATTTGGGCAATTAATGACCCGCTTCCGGGATCTAAGTATAAAAAAGTTAACATGGAATTAAAATTATGTTTAATGCAATTTACGAAAAAATTCTACAACTGAATCTATGTTTTTCGTAAAAGCATTGTGAATTTAATAAATAACACAAAAAAACCCCCATAAGGAGGTTTTTATGATATCAATCTTATATTCTGTTAGAGTTTGTACATTGTAGATTTTACTGCTTTCACAATTCTCTCTACGTTTGGCAAATATGCGTCAACGAAAGTTGGTGCATACGGTAAATTCGTATCCATGCTGGTTACACGGTGAACCGGTGCATCTAAATAATCGAATGCTCTTCTTTGTACAATGTGGCTAATTTCGGAGCTGATACTCGCCAATGGCCAAGCTTCTTCAACGATAACCAATCTGTTTGTTTTTTTAACTGATTCAATGACAGTATCATAATCAATAGGACGAACGGTACGCAAATCGATCAATTCAACATTGATGCCTTCTACTTCCAAAGCAGCAACTGCATCATGGCAACGAAGCATCATTTTACCGAAACTTACCATTGTTACATCATTTCCTTGTTTCACAACATCTGCTTTTCCAATTGGAATTATGTATTCTCCGTCTGGAACCATGCCTTTGAATCCAAACATTTGCTCACTTTCCATGAAAATTACAGGATTTTCATCGCGGATTGCACTTTTTAACAATCCTTTTGCATCAGCAGGGTTAGATGGAACTACCACTTTCAAACCTGGTGTATTTGCATACCAATTTTCAAAGTTTTGAGAGTGCTGCTGTGCCAATTGTCCTGCGCTCCCAGTTGGTCCGCGGAAAACAATTGGGCAAAGAAATTGACCGTCTGACATGCTGTTAATTTTTGCAGCAGAATTTATTACTTGATCGATTGCAACCAATGAAAAGTTGAAAGTCATGAATTCGCAAATTGGTCTTAGACCATTCATTGCTGCACCAACAGCAATACCTGCAAAACCAAGTTCGGCAATTGGAGTATCAATGACGCGTTTTTCGCCAAATTCATTCAACATTCCTTGGCTCACTTTATAAGCGCCGTTGTATTCAGCAACTTCTTCTCCCAACAAGAATACGCGTTCGTCTGCGCGCATTTCTTCTTGCATGGCCTCACGAAGGGCTTCACGGA
>CAZYBT010000061.1:0-15112 GCA_964645755.1 uncultured Rhizobium sp. | reverse complement strand
GGTAGGTTCAATTCAAATTTTAAAACCTATTGAAGGAGTTGATCGTCCTTGTTTAACGTCTGCTATTCCTCGTCCAAGCGGAAATCATGGTGTTCTTCTTGATGTAGGCGCCAATGCGGATTGTAAACCTGAACATTTGCAACAATTTGCGATCCTTGGTTCTTTGTATGCTCAATCTGTAAAGAAAATTGATAGTCCTAAAGTAGGATTGTTAAATATTGGTGAAGAGGATGAAAAGGGCAGTATTACATCTCGAGCTGCAAACCAACTTTTACGTAACACCCCAGAAATTAATTTTTTTGGCAATGTGGAAGGAAGAGATTTGTTTATAGATTCTACAGATGTGATTGTTTGTGATGGATTCTCTGGCAATATCGTGATCAAATTGGTTGAAGGTTTTTACTACCAGTTGATGAAACGCGGTGTTCAAGATGATTTCTTAAATCAATTTAACTTTAAGCACCATGGTGGTGGACTTATCTTGGGTGTTAAAGCTCCTGTGCTGGTAGGACATGGTATATCCAAAGCGGATACATTTGTTAAAATGGTTGAGGTTTGTAAGAATTCCGTTGAGTCTAATTTTTGTGCTAAAGTTGAATCGGCTTTTCAAAAAATTGCCAATCAACAGAATGCGTCTAACTCATAATGAAAATTAATGCTGCTATTACAGCTGTTGGAGGATACGTTCCTGATACAGTTTTAACAAATTTTGATCTAGAAAAAATGGTCGATACCACCGACGAGTGGATTCGTACGAGAACTGGAATCGAAGAAAGACATATTTTAAAGGAAGAAGGTAAAGCTACAAGCGACCTCGCCGCCAGAGCCATCATTCCTATGTTGGAGAAAAAAGGTATCGATCCTCTTGAAATAGACGTTATCATTTGCGGTACAGTTACTGGTGATTATATTTTTCCAGCAACTGCTAATGTTATTGCCGACAAGATAGGGGCTAAGAATGCATGGGGTTTCGATGTATCAGCCGCTTGCTCAGGTTTTCTTTTTAGCCTTGAAACTGCATCCAAATTTATTGCTACTGGAGTTTACAAGAAAATTATTGTAGTTGGTGCCGATAAAATGAGTGCGATTGTTGATTACACCGACAGAAATACTTGCATCATTTTTGGTGACGGTGCTGGTTGTGTGCTTTTAGAACCAACAACTGATGGATTGGGTATACAAGATTCAATTCTTAAAGTTGATGGATCTGGGCGACAATATCTCATACAACCCGCTGGTGGGTCAATGAATCCACCATCTCATGAAACCATCGATAATAAACAACATTTTGTATATCAGGAAGGTAAAACGGTTTTTAAATTTGCGGTGACAAATATGGCTGAAGTAAGTTATGAAATCATGCAAAGAAATAACCTTACCAGCGATGATGTAAATTGGTTGGTACCTCACCAAGCAAATTTAAGAATCATTGATGCTACGGCAGAAAGAATGGGCTTAGACAAATCTAAAGTACTTGTGAATATTCAAAAATATGGCAATACAACTTCAGGTACATTACCACTTTGCCTCTTTGATTTTGAGAAACAGTTCAAGAAAGGAGACAACCTCATACTATCTACCTTCGGAGGTGGCTTTACTTGGGGAAGTATCTATCTAAAATGGGCATATGACCCAAATGAATCCTAATACATTTATAAGCTCCTGATTAGGGGCTTTTTTTATGCCTTTTTTCTTAAAAGACATCCAAAGATGAAATCTGCATGATTTGAATAACCACCAAAATATTTTTGGAACACAATTTCATATGAATGATCTTTCATGAACTTCTGTATATTGTCTTCATTTTCAGCTTTGAAAATTGAACATGTCATATAAAAAATTTCACCACTTTTAGCAACAAATGAATCCAAATTTTTGAGAATGCTAAACTGAATATTTGCAAATTTAAGAATACTATTGTGTTGAAAGTAGGCAATATTCTCAGGATTCCTTCGCCACGTTCCACTCCCGGTGCAAGGTACATCAGCAATGATTAACTTCTGATTTAAAAATCCATCATTTAATTGTTGTAAGTCATTTAATAAATCAATGACTTGCATATTGGGTACTTTTAAACCCAAAGATTCAAATCGGATTTTTAAATTTTGTAAAATCTGTTTTCGAATATCACTGCAAAATAAATCGCAATTTGGTTCCTTTAACATGATATCAATGGCTTTGCCTCCTGCTCCAGAACAGCAATCCCAAACACGATTAAATTGATGGTATTTCGATAATTCTTCAATTGCCAATTGACAAGATAAATCTTGAATATATCCTTTTCCTTCCTTTATATAACTTTCTAAATTTGTTTTTGAAGAAAGTTCAAAAATTCCCTCAATCGTATCATGTTTTTTGTATGGAACACCTTGTTTTTTCAATTCATTTTCTATGAATTGAATATATTTAGGAAGTGATCTGAAATAAATAGTTGGTTCAACAGAAAAATCATTATTGAGTTTTTCCAACGAAATCTCTGCGCTCATTTGTCCCTCAAAAGAATCAAATGCATGTGTATTGTATGCAGTTTCAGTATCAGAATTGAATTGATTTAAAAGAAATTCAACAACTTTTTCTTGAGATAGGTTTTGAAGGACGTAGTAATTTCTGAAGTATTTGTAACAGATTGCCCTATAGTTTTTTCTATCTTTACTTCCCCAATTTTTATTCTGTTTAAATATGTCTTTTAAATACAAATGGAAAGGCACACTGCCTTGGTATTTTTCAATGATATTGAGGCTTTGCTCGATGTGTTTTTTTAGAAAGCTCAATTGCTAAAAAGTTTTTGCTCGTGATTGGCTAATGAAATGAGTCTCACTCCGATATTGAAAAAACGCTTGCCTATTTTATACGTTCTAACAGTGTTGATGTAACCAACCATGTTAGAGTTTGGTACAGTACTTAAAAAGTTATCGCCTGAAAACATCAATCCATACCCTAGAAAATACATTTGATCAAACCCTTGATAACCAAATCTGCTAGGTTCGTTGTAATTTTTTTCTAAAAACAATTTTGTAAATTCACCGGTGCTGCTATCGTTTAAATTGATAAAATTGATGGCTGGGTAAATAATTTTGGATTCGTCTACTTCTTGCGACAAGCTAATATTTTCATACCAGTTGAAATGTCCCACAACAAATGACGACTTTCTAGCAGCAGCGTTTTTTGCTGTAGACACTGAAGAGTTTACATATTTAGAAAGAACAACTTTAGCCGTCTGATTGGTGAAAGTATTGATGCAAATTACGCTATCTTTAGAAGGTAAGGTTGGATTCATGGAAGTCCCATTGAAAGTATGAATGGTCACTTTTCTGTTTTTCGCCAGACTTTGTAAAACAAATTTAAGCATGTTAGCATCTTTTTTCGATTGAGAAGACCCGTCGGTAATCAGGCAAAACTTATGTGATTTGAATTGATCTGATAGTGCATATCCTAAACCGCGCATTCTCAGTGAGTCTGGTGAAAAGAAATTGAAGGATGTTAATGTATTTGGAATGGTGAGGGACCTTAGGGGAGAAATCCAATTGATTTTAGATCCTTTCAGTTTTCTTGCAATCTGATTGATGTGTTTTTGGCTAATCGGACCAATTAGGGCATTCAACGATTGAAAATCTGTTGTTTTATAGAGCGTTTCTAGTTCAGTAGAGTCTTTACTGTTGATATCCCAAACAAAAACTTTGCATTTAAATCCATCATTTTCTAATTGATTTAGGGCAATTTTAGCGCCTTCGTAATAGTCGAGAATTGCTTCTGCATTTTTATTTTCTTTCTCGGAACCATCTGAGGAAAAGGGTAGGAGGATACCAATTTTGTATTCTATGTTGCTAAATTTTTTAGCATCCAATTTACCATTGCCATTGGATTGTGAAATGGCCGAGGCATTGTATCCTATGAGAGTTAGAAAGAAAAAAAGTTTTTTCATCATTTTGGTTTATTCCCACTCAATAGTTGCTGGTGGCTTAGAGCTAATATCATAAACAACCCTGTTAATTCCTCGAACTTGATTGATGATACTGTTGGAGATATTGGCGAGTATATCGTATGGAATGTGCACCCAATCTGCCGTCATGCCATCGGTGCTGGTAACAGCTCTTAAAGCAACAACTTGTTCGTATGTCCTTTCGTCACCCATAACACCAACGCTTTGAACAGGCAATAAAATACAGCCTGCTTGCCAAATTTTGTCGTACCAACCGGTTTCTTGCAAAATATTCATATAAATTGCGTCGGCTTCTTGTAAGAGTTTAACTTTCTTTTCGGTAATATCACCGAGTATTCTGATTCCAAAACCAGGACCAGGAAAAGGATGTCTATTAAGTAGTTTATCGGGCAATCCGAGAGCACTTCCTACGCGTCTCACTTCATCTTTAAACAAACTTCTCAAAGGTTCAACCACTTTAAGATGCATTTTTTCTGGCAATCCACCAACATTATGGTGACTTTTAATGGTAGCAGATGGTCCTTTAACGCTTACACTTTCAATAACATCTGGGTAAATTGTTCCTTGCGCAAGCCATTTAGCATCCTTTATTTTGAGACTTTCTTCTTGGAAAACTTCTACGAAGACTCTCCCAATGGTTTTGCGTTTTTCCTCCGGGTCAGTAATGCCCTCTAGGGCTGTGTAAAATTGCTTTGAAGCATCAACGGGAATGATATTTAAATCAAGACCTTGATAAGATTCTTGAACCAAGTCAAATTCATTTTTCCTCAATAGTCCGTTATTGATAAAAATACAATGAAGTCTTTTACCAATGGCCTTATGCAGTAATAGTCCAGCAACAGACGAATCTACTCCGCCTGAAAGTCCTAAAATAACTTGGTCATCTTGACCAATTTTTTGTTGCAAATCGAGCACAATCTCATCAATAAAATGCCCTGGGGTCCAATCTCCTGAACAACCACAAATGGTATATGCAAAGTTTTTCAACATTGCAGTTCCTTCTGTACTGTGGTAAACCTCCGGATGGAATTGTATGGCAAAAGTGGGAAATTTTTGATTTAATAGTTCAAAAGCCGCAACAGGAATGCTCTCAGTGGTTGCAATAATTTTAGTGTTCTCTGGCATTCTGAGGATAGTATCGCCGTGACTCATCCAAACTTGACTTTCAAAACTCAATCCATCGAGGAGGGCGTTGTGTTCACCGGTTTGCTTCATCATTGCGCGGCCGTATTCTCTGTGGCTACTCTTTCCAACTTCACCACCTAAGGCTTTTGCAATGTATTGTGCTCCATAGCAAACACCAAGCAAGGGAGCATGGCTAAACAATTCATTTAAATCTATTTGTGGAGCATCTAAATCGTTTACCGAACAAGGGCTACCAGAAAGGATGATTCCTTTTACAGATTCATCAATAGGAGGCATATGATTGAACGGATGAATTTCGCAATAAACAAACAATTCTCTCAATCTACGCGCAATTAATTGTGTGTATTGAGACCCAAAATCGAGGATTAATATTTTTTCACTCATGAATGTGCTACAAAGTTAAATTAAAGCAACGAAGTCTACCTCATTGTTTGTCGAATAATTCTTAATTTTCTAATATTTCTTTAACCATAAACATCGCGCAATTTGTTGCCCTTTCCATGAATTGAACTCGCGTTCCAAAAAGTCTAAATTTTTGCACGATTTGTCGATCGTTGTATTTAACTGCAATAAAAATAGTACCCACTGGTTTTTTCTCAGAACCACCGTCGGGTCCAGCAATACCTGTTGTTGCGATTCCTATATTTGAATTAAATTTCCTGCAAATTCCTTCCGCCATTCGCAAAGCAACTATTTCACTTACAGCTCCTTCTGTATCTAATTCATTTTGAGGGACAAGAAGTTCGTGAACTTTAACGTCGTTTGAATAGGTAATCATTGAGCCTTTGATAATCGAAGAAATACCTGCAATCTGGATGAATTGATTGGCAATATAACCTCCAGTACAACTTTCAGCAAGCGCAATTTCAATCTTTTGATGGATCAATTTTTCAGCAATGTATTCCACTGGGTTTCGATCGCCTAAACAAAACAAATGGCTCCCCAATTCGTGTTGCAATTTTTGAAAATAATTTTCAAATTCTTTTTCTGAAAATTGCGGATTATGACAACTTAAACGAAGTTTTACAGCGTTGAAGTTTGGTAAATACGCGAGAGATAGATCCATGGGTAATTGAGCTTCAAAGTTTTCGAGCTTTTTACTCAGTAAACTTTCAGCAATCATTAAAGTCACCAAGGTTTTATGCGTTACTGCTTTGAGTTTAAACAAATCGCTTAGTCTAGGAATTAATTGATTTTCTGTAATATACTTTACCTCATTTGGTACTCCTGGCAGTGAAATGATGATTTTATTGTCTTCTTGAAACAACATTCCGGGTGCTGTACCCACCGCATTGAATAACGTCTCGCATTTATCGGGCAATTCAGCTTGCAATTTATTGGTTTCTAGCAATTCGCGCCCTCTGTTTTTGAAAATATTTTCGAGATGTTCAATCACACTTAAATCGGTTCTCCAACCAGAATTAAAGAAAGTGGCCAATGTTTTTTTTGTGATATCATCTTTAGTTGGTCCTAAACCGCCAGTAATGATAATCAATTGAACCCTTTTCATGGCAGAAAATAGCATTTCATTAATGTCGTTCACATTATCGGAAATTGCTGTTTTACGACTAATTCGGATGCCAATTTCTTCTAATTTTTTGGCTAAATAAACACTGTTGGTATCAACGGTTTGTCCAATTAAAAGTTCATCACCAATTGTAATGATTTCTGCGTTCATACTACAAATTAACATGCATTTTATGAGATTTCTGGCAATTGGTTGATTCGTTTGCTTTTTTAGAATTAAGTTTGCAACAATGTCTAGTCCCTCAATCATCATTTTTACCGACGGAGCAGCGCTTGGAAATCCCGGACCTGGTGGATATGGAGCGGTTTTGATGTTCGGCCCACACAGACGTGAACTGTCTGAAGGATTTCGCTTAACAACGAACAATCGTATGGAACTATTGGCGGTGATTAAAGCTTTGTCGGTCATTCACGATAGGTCTCACGAAATTCATGTATACACTGATAGTAAATATGTATGTGATGCCATCGAAAAAAAGTGGATTGATGGATGGGTTAAAAAGGGATTTGCGAAAGTGAAAAATCCTGATTTATGGAAGCAATTTCAACAATTACGTCAACTTTACAAACTCAAGTTCCATTGGGTGAAGGGACATTCGGGGATTACTGAAAATGAAAGGTGCGACGTATTAGCAACAACGGCTGCAAAAAACAATCCGACGAATATTGATCAATTTTATGAAAATCAGTCTAAAATCGACAATTCCCTGTTATAGATTGTGATTCATTGCGAGCAACTCTTTCGCATTTGAAAGCGCAGATTCTGACGGATTGGTTCCACTTAACATTTGTGCCAATACAGTAACTCTCTCTTGGGTACTCAGTTTTTTTACCTTAGTACTGGTTTTGTGATTGTCGTTTGATTTGTAAACTAACCATTGAAATTGACCCGCTGCAGCCACTTGAGGTAAATGTGTGATTGATATAACTTGGTGAAATTTAGATAATTGCGACATCATTGATCCCATTTTGGAAGCAACTTCGCCACTTATACCAGTATCTGCCTCATCGTAAATGAGGGTAGGGAGATGTTTGTTTTTAGCAATAAGACTCCTGAAAGTAAAATTCAATCTAGAGATTTCCCCACCAGAAGCAACTTGTGATAAAACTTGCGGTGATTTACCTAAGTTGGCGGAGAAAAGAATGTTGATTTTATCCATCCCTAGTGGCCCCAAAAACTGCTCATTGGAATCTAATTGGAACTCTATTTGCGCGTTTGGTATAGCCAATTGTTGCAATATTTGTTTTGCCTCTTTTGCAATTTCAATTGCCGATTCTTTTCTTTTTTTCGATAATTCTCTACCCAGTTCAATGGTAACTTTTTGAGCGGTTAATAATTCTTTTTGAATCTTCTCAATGACTTCATCGGTATTCTGACTTTCTAAAAGTTTATTCTCGAACAAATGAGATAATTCAATTAGTTCTGAACAAGTATTTACTTGGTGTTTTCTCAAGAGATTTTGAATTTTGGCAAGTCTTTCATTGAGCGTTTCAAGTTCAGCAGGATTTTGGTCTATTTTGTCGGATAAATCTTCTGCTTCTTGGCCTAAATCTTTTAATTCAATGATGTTCGATTCTAACCTTTCATACAATCCTTTAATATCTGTGCTCACTGCAGATACGGGCCTAAGCGCGTTTTTGATAAAATTGAGCTGGTCAATAATATTTGATTCGTTATTTGATATTAAATTTTGGGTTAATTGAAGCGCTTGAATGATTGAAGATGATTGAGTAAGTAAATTAATTTTATCCTCAAGCAATTTTTCTTCTGAGGGCTGTAAATTTAATTCGCTTAACTCATCGAATTGAAATTGGATAAATTCTTTTTCTTTGATAAATTGACGTTGTTCTTCAATCAATTCGTCAAGTTCTTTGGACAATTTAAGTTGCTTTTTGAATGCCTTGGAATAATCTTTAAATAACTCTGAAAATTGACCGTATCCGTCCACAAGTTTAATTTGCTCTGCAGGATCCGTTACTAGAAGTCCTGTATTTTGAGTATGAACTTCTATCAAATGATTGGATATGAGTTTGAGATTTGCCAAATTGGCAGGCGTGTCGTTTACAAATGATCGTGATTTACCATTGGGCAAAATTTCTCTCCGGATGATTGTTAAATCTTGATAATCAAATTCTAAGGTTTCAAATAGGTCCTTTAAATTTTGAGATGAGATATCAAATGTTGCTTCAATGATGCATTTTTCTGTTTGGTCGGCTATGGCAGAGTTATCAGCTCTTTGTCCCATCACCAGGCCAATAGCACCCAATAAGATACTTTTTCCAGCTCCGGTTTCACCAGTTATTGTAGTCAATTGTTCATCTACTTGAATATCAAGTTCTTGGATGAGGGCATAGTTTTTAATAAAAAGATTTCGAAGCATAATACAGAGGAGAATTTAACGGGTGATAATATCGTTCATGATCCACAGATTTTCATTGATATTTTTCTTGTGGAAAATGGCTGTTTCAAATGGCGTAAACGTTACATCATTGTTGATGATGCCTACAGCCACATTTCTTTTACCTTCAACCAAGGCTTTAACTGCGTGAGCTCCCAAACGAGAGGCCAATATTCTATCGTTAGCCGAAGGTTTTCCGCCTCTTTGAATATGCCCTAACACTGTGACTCTACTGTCGGATTCAGGGAATTTCTCTTGGAATTTTTTTGCAATATCGAAAGCATGTCCATCTGATTCACCTTCAGCCACCACAAAAATCGAGAATTGTTTCGTACGTGATTTTTTTTCATAAATTTTACAGATGTCTTCGAATTCATGTTCTTTTTCCGGAATGAAAATTCCCTCTGCACCTCCAGCAATACCCGCATACAAGGCGATATGTCCAGAATGTCGGCCCATAACCTCTATAAAGAATACTCTGTTGTGGGCGTCTGCGGTATCACGTATCTTGTCGATTGCGTCAACCGCCGTATTGATTGCAGTATCGTATCCAATGGTATAATCTGTTCCATACAAATCATTGTCGATGGTACCAGGACAACCGATGCTCGGAATTCCATACTCTTGTTCAAATGTCATGGCTCCTGTATAAGTACCATTTCCCCCAATGCAAACCAATCCATCTATTCCATGAGATTTCAAATGATCAAAGGCAATTTTCCTTCCCTCTGGTGTCATAAAGTCTTTACTTCGGGCAGTTTTGAGAATTGTGCCACCGTATTGAATGATATTTGCTACAGAATTGGTATTCATGGGAGTGATTTGATTTTCGATCATTCCCTGATATCCGCCATGTATGCCATAAACTTCGAGGTTAAAATGAACGCTCGCTCGCACTACTGCGCGAATACAAGCATTCATGCCCGGTGCATCTCCACCAGAAGTAAAAACTGCGATTCTTTTCACGTATTCGTTGTGTTTAAATAATTGGATTTCAAATTAAACAAAAAACCCCCGAATATTCGGGGGTTTTTGTGATTTGTGCAAAAAAAATCTATAATTTATTGCGCAATAATACCTTTGTAATCAAATTGAGCGTAATCGTTGTTATTTCCAACTGCGGGTAAATCTACAACCGCTGTTACTTTCAACACATACAAACCGAAAGGAATGTCTTGTCCTGATTTTACCAAATAGCAATCTCCCTCAACCAATGTAACTTGGTCAGTAGCTGTTGCTTTGTAAGATTTCCACAAGCTGTAAATGTAACCTGTACCTTCAGCATTGTTATAATCGTTGTCTGTGATTTTTACGAATTTAGAACCATTACCTGATCCCCAAATCTTAGACCATTGTGTAGATCCTGTTGTGGTTTTATCCAAAATATCTTGAACCCCTGCAGCACCTGAAGTAAGACCTGTACTTGTAAACAAATTGTATGCTTTGTTCATGCCAGCAGCAGTTGCATTGTAAACCTTTTGACCAGCAACACCATCTAATGGGGTTTCAAACGGAATTACGTTTGTTGTAACTTTTGTAGAAGCCGATTGACCATTTGCGTCATTTGCAGTGAATGTGTATGTAATTGCATCACCAACACCACCTTGTGCCATCATCGTTTTGGTAAAAGAAACTGTTTTTCCTGATAATGTTGTGTCTAATAATGACTTAGTTGATCCGTTTGCTAAAACACATGTGATTAAAATGTTTTTTAGAGCATCTGTACCAGCTGTAGCAGTAATGCTAAAAGTAACCGGAGATGCAGCATTTACATCGCCATCTTTACTCACATAACCAGCACCAGAGTTCAAAGAAATTGTTGGTTTTGGGGTGCTCGCTTCTTCGCTACACGATGCCAAGAATGCCAATGAAGCAACTGACAACGAGAAAATAATTTGTTTTAGTTTCATAGTGTTTTTTTTCTATTTATTTGTTGCAAATTTCGACAAATCATCGACAATTGCAAATTTGATCCTGTTTTTTTCTAGCTGTCTAAAATTTTCATTGATTTGTGTCTGTCAAATTGGCGTATTTTATATAATTTCGGGAAAATGCTTATTTTTGGCACAACCCTTGAAGGGACATTAGTTCGAAACCATGTTTAATCATAAAAATTCAATAATAAGACTCAGTGCCGATGAAGATTCAATTGATGAATCACCAGAATTTTTACCATTGTTTTCTAAACAAGAGGAAGATGAAAGTAATAAAATGGAGGTTCCTGAGGAATTATCGGTGCTTGCAATCAAAAATACCGTATTATTTCCGGGTGTTATCTTTCCAATCACAGTTGGACGTGATAAAAGTATCAAATTAATCAAAGATGCCGGAAAAAAAGACAATATCATTGCTGTAGTATCACAAATAAATTCAAATATCGAAGATCCTTCGTTCGACGATTTAAATAAAGTAGGTACCCTTGCTAAAATCATAAAAGTAATGCGTATGCCAGATGGTACCACTACTGTTATCATTCAAGGAAAAAGGAGGGTAGTGCTTGGAGAATGTGTGTCTGAAGAACCATATTTCCGTGCTAAAGTTTTGTCTCTGCCTGATGAATCATTCAAAGGGGAAAAAGATAAAGAATATAGAGCAATCATTGACTCAATTAAGGACATCTCTTATAACATCATCAGCCTTGCTCCCAATATTCCTTCAGAAGCTTCTATTGCAATCAAAAATATTGACTCCAGTGTTTTTCTTGTTCATTTTGTTGCCAGCAATATGAATATTTCAGTTGGTGAAAAACAAGAAGTTCTTGAAATGTTGAATCCTAAAGTAAGGGCTCAACGTATTTTGGAACACATTACCAAGGAGCTGCAAATGCTCGAGCTCAAAGATCAAATTCAAAATAAAGTAAGAACAGATATCGACAAGCAACAGCGTGAATATTTTTTGCAACAACAAATTCGCGCCATACAAGAAGAATTGGGTGGGGATACTCCAGACAAAGAAATCCAAAATCTTAGAGAAAAAGGAGATGCAAAAAATTGGAAAAAAGAAGTTCGCGAACACTTTCACAAAGAATTGGATCGATTGCAGCGTGTAAATCCTGCTTCACCAGATTATTCGGTGGGACTTAATTACGTTCAATTGATGCTTGATTTGCCATGGGATCAATATACTGTTGACAATTTTGATCTTGGTTATGCTAAAAAAGTACTCGATGAAGATCATTTTGGCTTAGAAAAAGTTAAAAAACGTATTCTCGAATATTTGGCGGTTTTGAAACTAAAGGGTGATCTAAAAAGCCCAATTATTTGCCTTTATGGACCTCCTGGTGTTGGTAAAACGTCCTTGGGAAAAAGCATCGCACGGGCGCTTGACCGAAAATATATCCGCATGAGTTTAGGCGGACTTCACGACGAGAGTGAAATAAGAGGTCATCGCAAAACATACATTGGTGCAATGCCGGGAAGAATCATTCAAAACTTAAAAAAAGTATCGTCATCTAATCCAGTTTTTGTTTTAGATGAAATTGATAAGTTGGGGAGAGATTTTCGTGGTGATCCATCTTCGGCGTTACTTGAAGTTCTGGATCCTGAACAAAACACCTCTTTTTACGACAATTACCTAGAACTAGATTATGATTTGAGCAAAGTCATGTTCATTGCTACTGCGAATTCTTTGGACTCTATTCAGCCTGCCCTCCTAGACAGAATGGAAATTATAGATATCAATGGTTACAGCTTAGAAGAAAAAATTGAAATTGCTAAAAAGTACTTGGTGCCAAAACAACGAAAAGCGCATGGTTTAAATGGCAATCAATTCAGAATCACAGATGCTGCCATTGAATCAATAATAGAACAATATACCCGCGAAAGTGGAGTAAGGGGGCTAGATAAAAAAATAGCGTCGCTTGCAAGGTATACTGCAAAATTAGTCGCTTCACATGAAATTTATAAGAAATTACTCTCGGTAGATGATGTAGAGACAATTTTAGGACCTGAAAAAATGGAGCCAGAATTGTATGAAAATAATTTAACTGCTGGAGTTGTAACCGGATTGGCTTGGAGTCCAATGGGAGGCTCTGTTTTATTTGTTGAAAGTACCCTCACTAAAGGTAAAGGTGAGTTAAAAGTAACTGGGCAACTTGGCGATGTCATGAAAGAAAGTGTAAGCCTGGCTCATACTTTTCTCAAATCGCACGCCGATTATATCGATCTAAATCCAACAATTTTTGATCATTGGAATGTTCATATTCATTTTCCAGCAGGATCTATCCCTAAAGACGGACCTTCGGCGGGTGTAACCGTTCTAACCTCTTTGGCCTCGTTGTTTACTCAAAGAAAAGTTAAAAATAAACTGGCTATGACAGGGGAGATTACTCTGAGAGGTAAAGTTTTGCCTGTTGGCGGAATCAAAGAAAAAATACTGGCCGCAAAAAGAGCTGGTATCACCGAAATCATTTTGTGTGACCAAAACAAAAAAGATATTCTGGATATACCGTCAGACTTCTTAGAGGGATTGAATTTTGTCTATGTAAAAAACATGTTTGAGGTTCTCGATTATGCGCTCACAGATGAAATAGTTGAAAATCCTTTGAATGTGCAGGAACCATTGAACGTTAAATAAAGTATATTTGAACCATGATATTCAAAAAATTAACGTCGTATCTTACATTCAAAAAGCAAGGAAACGGTGAAAAACAAAATCTCAATTTAAGGGTCATGCATGGAATTAACCGAATTTCAATTTTGATGTTTTTCCTTGCAGTGATTGTGATGTTTGTGAGGTTTTGCAAATAAAATCTTGAAAATCTATGATTTCCGGAGTCAAAAATTGGGTGGTTCTGATATTTTTTTGTGGGACATTGGGTATCGCAAATTGTCAAAATCAAATCCCGGAAATTTTGACTTCAGGAAAAATCAATCTGAGTTTTGATGTCAGAGGAGTTGATGCAGATCAACAACAATCTATGGGTTTACTGCCGTTATTCTTCCTGAAAGGAGACAGCGTTGCTCAATTTTTGGATTTATCATCTGCTACAATGGGCGAAAATGTGCAACATCACAAGATTGTCCCTCCAAAAAACCTACCAATTAATACGGCTTACGGATATTTTTTTCAAAATCACGAATCCAATTTATTCTCTCCCAATCATACCTTATTTTTAGTTGAAAATCCGACACAATTCCACCGAAAACAGGCATTGATATGGATTGATCGGAATCATGATTTTGATTTAACGAACGACAAGGTAGATACTTTGAAAATGGGTAGTTCCAACGGAGTTATTCAAATCTCTGAGAGCGAAAAATCTGTGGGTGTTTTACTGGAACCATTTCCATATCAACAGTTTAAGCAATTTGCAAAAATGAGCGATGATGCCATTATCATTCTTCAGGGAAATCGAACGTATGTAGGATCCAGGTTTTCATTGAGAGAGATTCGACAAAATATATGGACGTCACGGGTACAATTTGATGGGGATACACTGGATATAGGAGTTAAGGATGTGAATTGCAACGGTCGGTACAACGATATGGGCATTGATAAGGTGTTTATAAAATCAAGCCGACAGGGAACTTACCAAGGAAATAATTCTGTGATTGTTACAAAAAACACACAATTGTTTTGGATGGGAAATTGTTTCAAAATGGAGATCCTGGATGCGCAATTAGGCAAAACAACCATTCAAAAAATAGACGCTCCGCAGAATGATTTCAGTTTAAGTGTTGGCCACAAATTTCCGAGATTTCGTTTTTGCGTTGCAGAAAAACCAGTTTATCGTAAACAGGTTAGAAAGTTGAAATCTGAGTATTTATTTGTTTACGTTTGGAGTGCTGAGAATGAGAATTTTATTAAAGATTCTGCATTCATTCATCAGCTTCAACGCAATTTACCGTCGAATTTTAAAATACTGATGTTAAATCATGGTGGTAGTGGTAAATACGTATATCGCTACAACAAGCGCTATGAAACCAATTTTTTTCATGGTTTTTGTTCTCCAGAAATAGCGAAAAAACTGAAATTACAATCCATGCCTCAATCGTTTTTGTTAGACTCACGTCAAAATATACTTAAAATTGGCATGTCGGCGGTTCAATTTCAGCGTTTTATCGCAAAAAACACATTAAGCAAATAAAAACTCAACATT
>CAZYBT010000060.1:0-15169 GCA_964645755.1 uncultured Rhizobium sp. | reverse complement strand
AAAATGAAAAAAATCAGTATAGGTTTGTCAGGGCTATTGGTAATGGCATTGGCTAGTTGTGGTGAGTCGTTCGATACCAAAGCGGCTCCTAAAACATCAGAAGACTCATTCAGCTATGCAGTTGGATTGAGTGTAGGAAAATCATTAAAGAAAGAGGGATTGGACGGACTTGCATACGGAGCATTTGTGAGAGGTGTAAGAGATGCAATGTCGAAAGACAGCGGTTTCGCAATTTCTGAGATGCAATTGGATCAAGTACAGCGCAATTATGTGATGGGTGTACAGGCGAAGAAAATGAAATCGGTTCAAGATGAAACAAAGAAGTTCATGGCTGAAAAAGCGAAGGAGTCGGGAGTAGTGATGTTGCCAAGTAAGGCATATTACAAAACTAAGAAAGTGGGTACTGGTGCAGCTCCACAGGCTTTCGATACGGTTGAATTCAAGTGGGTATTCAAAACAAACAAAGGAAAAGTATTGGAAGACAATACCAAGAGTCCAAAGCCAATTAGAGGCACAGTGGCAATGATGGGCTTGGCACCGTTGGAAGAAGCATTCCAAAAGACGCAAGAAGGTGGAAGTTTTGAATTGACCATTTCGAATGAATTGCACCCTGCATTGGCAAAAAGTGCGGGTACATTTGAAGGCATGTATGGAGCTTCAATTTTCGAAGTAGAAATATTGAAGGTTATTCCTGGTTTGCCTCCAAAAGTTGAGAAGAAATAACAATTGGACAAATATGAATCATTGAAAATTATAAATTCAATGATTTTAAAATAAATTAAAAGGCGGGAATTTTCCCGCCTTTTTTAATTGTTATTTTTGATTTAAATTATTTACGAACATTGGCATAGTGTTGATGAGCGAAAAGTAGGGTAATATTAATTTAAGATTCTGAACAACCTGTTGATATCTACCTTGATTTTGGTATTTTGGTGAATTATGTGTTTTTGTTGGTGAATGAAACAATTGGTACTAAAAATTTCTTTAGTGACTGAATTATTGTTTAAGTGTTTGTTTTTCTTTGTTTTGTGTCGATTTATTTTCATAATTGAGAAACAAACGGAGAGATAAATCTAAAATATTGTTCGTTTATTAACTTTCGGAATAACTTGTGCAAATGCAATTTTTAACGTAATATTGTTTTGGCAAAATATGCAATTTTTAAATTCAGTTTCCGAAATTCGTTGCAACAAAAAATGTTTAGGGTTTAAATGTTTAATGTTTAGCGCAGAAAATGCGTATAAAAAATCATTTTTATTTTTACTTGTAGTATTTTCCGTTCTTCGATTAGGAGCACAGCACGTAAGCGGCTTCATCGAGAACAAAGGTCAATTTTATGACCAGAGTGGGAATGATGTGAAGCA
Organism: uncultured Rhizobium sp.; assembly: GCA_964645755.1. Classification (GTDB taxonomy): domain Bacteria; phylum Bacteroidota; class Bacteroidia; order NS11-12g; family UBA955; genus VMCP01. Next base: position 13,805 of record CAZYBT010000060.1, on the reverse strand, counting down.
TGTTAAGTTCTTGCATCGGGGTGGTTCTGGGTTGTCGACGCAATTTCTGCAAGATGGATTTAGTTATGAATTGATGTCAAGGAAGTTTGAAGCTTCAAGAAAATCGGTGGCAAAAGATTTCATTCAAGTTCATAGGGTAGACATTAAGTTTAAAAATCAATCGCCCAATTGTGAGATTGTTGAACAGGATGAAGCGGATGCTGAGTTAAACTATTATTTGAGAGGCAAGCACATTGAAAAAGTAAAGACATATCAAAAACTGATTTATAAAAACGTTTGGTCTAACATTGATATGATCTTTAGTGAGGAGGAGAGACAATCGGGATTGAAGTATGAGTTTATTTTGCGTGAGGGAGCGAGGGTTTCAGATATTCAATTTGAAATTTTCGGAGCAGAGGGCATTGAATTTTCCAAGAAGCATCCTGAAGAATTTAAAATCAAAACAAGTTTAGGTAGTATCACCGACAAAATACCATTTTCGTTTGAAATGGTTGAGGGAGAAAAAGTAAAGAGAATAGCAAAGTGGTTTAAGCATTCAGAGACACTGTTAGGAGTAGTAGTCGAAAACTGGAACACAAAAAACCTCTTAGTCATCGACCCTCAACCAATTTTAGTTTGGGGAACATACTATGGCGGTCCGAACAAGGATGATGGAAAATCAGTTGATGTTGATTCAAACGGCAATCCAATTTTCTTGGGTGCGACTAGTTCCTCAGGATTAGCGACTTCTGGTGTTCATCAAACAACGCTTCGATTGAATGAAGATATTTATTTGTTGAAGAAAAACAAAATTGGAGGAACTAGCAGTAAAATTTGGTGTACTTATTTTGGAAGTGACTCTGTTGAGCTAGCTGGTGCTGTTTCTGTAGACAAACAGCAGAATGTTTATATATGTGGGACAACCCGCGGTGATACATTTATTTCATTTAAAGCGAAGAATCAAGTCAAACGAGCAGGATCGGATGACGGTTTTGTTGCTAAATTCAGACCAAATGGGAAGTTAATATGGTCAACTTATTTAGGAGATGTTGACTATGACGAAGCTAAAAGTATCAAAGCCTATGATACTTTTGTTTATGTAGTTGGGTTTAGTCAAAAACCTGGTTCTTCGAATAATACAAAACCAGAGAACATTGCTACTAGCAATGCCAAATCTAAGGGTGCATATGATGTGCAAGCCAATAAATATGATGCATTTTATGTTCGGTTGGACTCTGCGGGAAGAAGGAAATTTGGAATGTTTTTAGGAGGAAAAGAGGATGATTATTATTCAAGTGTTTTTGTGAACAAAAAAGGTTTTGTGTTTCTGTATGGAACCACAGCTTCTGATTCAGGGATTGTAAAAAATATTACATCCTCAAAATCAAGTAATAACGATGTATTTGTAACTCGGTTAAACTCCTCAGATAAAGTAATATGGAGTAAATACTTGGGAGGAAATAGTGATGATTTAAGCTCGGAAATTGTTGCAGATAAAGATACTAATATTTATATTTCAGGAACTACAAAATCAAACAACATCAGTACAACAGGATCTCATCAGTCAACCTTTAATTATAATTCATCTAACACCACCTATGATGCTTTTTTAACAAAATTAAAAAATAACGGAAGTATAGCATGGACGACCTATTACGGTGGAACTGTGAATGAAACTGGGAATGGTTTAGCGATAGATGATTTTGAATACGTATACACAGTAGGAACTACAAATTCTGAAAATACATATAAAACAAAGACATCAACAACAATAAATATCATTTCGACTGATTCAGCTTATCAGAGAGATTACGTTGGTGGTGATGATGGATTTTTAGTAAAATTTGATACCTCCGGAAGACGTATTTGGGGAACGTATTTAGGAGGTAAAAATAACGAATCATTAAATGATGTCGTAAATGGTAAGGATGGAGATGTATTCGTTGTGGGAACTACCGCAACTGACAATGGATTAATTTCATTCGCAAATCAATTATTGCCATTAAAAAATGCACTGCAAGATACTTTTGGAGGAAGTTTAGACGCTTATTTGGCTAGATTAAATTACTGTAAAAAATTCCTAGCCATCAAAATGGATACCGTCTGTGTATTTGATTCTTTGCAGTTAAGATTAACAAACGACTCTAATAAAATAACTGGCAGAAGCAATTATACGCTCAAGTGGAATTTGGTGTTTCCAAAATCATATAATATTAATTGGACAGGCCCAAATAATTTTACTTCAAAACTTCAAAATCCTAAACGCAAAATGACATTTGCGGATACAGGTTTATATGTAGCTTATGTTACAAATGAATTTGGATGTCGGGATACCGCTAAGATTAGGGTTAAAAAGTTAAATTCCCTACCCACGGTGAATATTACCTCCTCTAATAAATATTGTCGATGGGATATCATTAATTTGAGTGCAACCGCAACTAAAGGTAAAACCTATACATGGACAGGGCCTGGTAGTTATTCGGCGAATACAAAAAATGCAACACGTAAGTATGCTTTTGCAGGACAGACTGATGGTAAGTATAAAATAAATGTAGTGGATTCAAATGGCTGTAAAGGCAGTGACTCATTTTCAATTACCGTTGGTCCGGAAGGGAAAATATCTTCAAATAGCCCAGTTTGTCCGAATGATACCATTCGCCTTTACAATGGGGTAAAAAATACTGTCAAGATATATTGGTATAAACCAGGAGCCACAACTCCTTTTGATAGTACAAATAATCCAAAAATTTCGGGTGCGAATTTATCGAAAACAGGAGATTATAAAGCCATTATCAAAGATGCGAATGGATGTAAAGACACACAAACAGTGAGTGTTACATTGCAGACATGGTCGAATTTAGATATTCAATACGATACGTCAGTTTGTGCCGGTTCTACTTGGAAAGTGAATGTTACACTTACAGGTGGTCCAGCTGGATACTCGTTTTATTGGACAGGCCCAAATTCGTATGTCAATGGAAATGACTCAATTTCAATTTCCAATGTGCAAACTGCAAACGGCGGGAAGTACAAACTTAAAATTATCGATAAAAATGGCTGTACGCGTTACGATTCCATCAAGCTTTATGTGAGAACTAACCCAGTTGCTGCTTACACCGTAAATCAATATCAATGCTTTCGTAATAACAACTTTGTTTTCACCAATACAAGTTCCGGTGCTGCTGGATATCGATGGACATTGGGCGATGGATCTGCAGCACAAACAACCACTGTCCCTACAAATAAATCTTACGCAGCTCCCGGTGCTTATACTGTAAAATTGGTTGCTAACAACAATTTTGGTTGTAAAGACAGTGTGAGTAAAGTGATGTATGTGTATGCAATGCCAGTTGCAAACTTCACCGTGAATAAAGATTCATTGTGTGTGAATGCAAGTGCAGGATTTACTTTCACAAGCACGAGTACAATTGCCACTGGTGGTGGTTCATTGGAATACAATTGGAATTTTGGGGATAATACGGTGAGTACACTTCAAAATCCGACGAAAAAATATACCAAAGACACAACTCGTTCAGTTAGATTGGTTGTAAAAACCTCACCATATGGGTGTTACGACACTATCATTAAAAAGGTTGTGATCAAGCCAAAGCCAAAGGCTACCGTGAATATTGTAACCTCCAGCGCTTGTTTAACAGGAAACAGTTTTAGCCTAGGGTCAAGCAACAGTACACCCGCCTATTCAAGTTCAACATTGATGGGATATAAATGGGTTTATGTAACTTCGGGTGCCACTGCTACGTCTACAACAACATCTTCTTCTACAGTTAGTTACAGCAGTGTGGGTTCAAAGGTGGTACAATTAATTGTAACGGATGCCAATGGATGTACTGATACCACAAATTATACTTTGGTGGTTCACCCTCAGGCAACACCTTCATTTTCAGTGAATACCCGAACACAGTGTTTAAAAGCAAATAGTTTCAGTTTTACCAATGGTTCTTCAATTAGCAGTGGGTCATTATCGTATCAATGGGATTTCGGGGATGGCACAACTTCGGTTGCTACGAATCCAAGCAAATCTTACACTGCGGCTGGGGTTTACCAAGTAAAACTTAAAACAACATCGAATAATTCTTGCGTAGATACAATTAGCATGTGGGTGGTGGTTTATCCGCAAACATCGCCAAGCTTTACAATAAACTCCAATACCACTCAGTGTCAAACTGGAAACTCATTTTCCTTCACAAGTACAAGTTCTTTAACGAGTCCATCAGGACTTTCAGGTGGTACATTTACAAACTCATGGAATTTTGGTAATTCCACAACAGCAACTGGAACTACGGTTACAAAATCATATACCACTTCCGGAAACTTCCAAGTGATATTAACCAATACTACTAATTATGGATGTGTAGATACAATCAGCAAGTATATTAAGGTATTGCCACAGGCAAACATTGGGTTTAGCATCAATAATTCAAAGCAGTGTTTGAACAATTTGGGAGTTGCAGATACTTTTAAATTCACCTCTACAACAACTGGTGGTTTTGGTACATTATCTTACAGTTGGAATTTTGGAGATGGCACAAGTACAGCATCTTCATCTACCACAACAGCAACAAAAACATATGCAGCTGCGGGTGTTTATCAGGTTGTTTTAACGGTTGCGGGAACTACATGCACAGATACATTAAGTAAATGGGTGACAGTTTATCCAAAGCCGACAATCGGATTTAATGTCAATAATCTGGTTCAATGTTTAGGAAATCATTCATTTGTTTTTACAAACACAAGTAGCATCTCGAGTGGTACACTTTCCTATAGCTGGAATTTTGGAGATGGTTCCTCTCCAGTTTCAACGGTAAGTCCAACAAAAACCTACAGTGCAGCTGGGACATATTTGGTTAAATTGACTTCAACCACCGGTTTTGGTTGTACCGATACGGTGAGTAAATATGTAAAACTTTATCCCAAAGCAACACCAGGATTTACAATTAACAATTCTAAACAGTGTTTAAAATCTGGCAACACAACCAACTCGTTCACTTTCACAAATACAAGTTCTTTTTCCGGAGGGACATTGAACTATCTATGGAATTTTGGCGACGGTTTGGGCAATACATCATCTTCGAGTAACCCAACATATGTTTATTCATCGGCTGGTTCATATAAAGTTACATTAAAAACAACTACCCCAAATGGATGCGAAGATACTTTTAGCTCTTGGGTTGTGATTTATCCAAAACCAAGTCCTTCTTTTACTGTAAATACTCAAAAGCAATGTTTAAATGGCAATGCATTCACATTTACAAACACATCTACAGTAAGCACCGGGTCTTATACAAGTTCTTGGGATATGGGGGACATGAGTTCGGCTCAAACAACGGCAAATGCAAGCAGGACATATTCTGCTGCGAACACATACAAAGTTGTTTTGACTGTTACATCGAACAATAACTGTATTGATACCGTAAGTACAAACGTTGTGGTTTACCCTAAGCCAACACCCAATTTTTCAGTCAACAATTTAAAGCAATGTTTGAAATCTAATGGGGTTTCAAATTCATTTGTATTTACCAATTCTTCTACTATTTCATCGGGTTCACTTACATACTCATGGAGTTTTGGGGATGGATCTGCTGCGGTAACCACAACCAATCCGACCAAGGTATACGCTGCATCAGGTACATATAAAGTTGTGCTCACTGTAACTTCAAATAACAATTGTGTTGATACTGTGAGCAAGTGGGTGGTGGTTTATCCTCAAGCCAATGTTGCGTTTTCACTCAATTCAAGAAATCAATGTTTGAATGGGAATTCATACACGTTTACAAATGGATCATCCATTTTATCAGGAACATTGTCGTATGTTTGGGATTATGGTGATGGTTCTTCTACCGGTAGTTCACAAAATGGATCTCGCACTTATTCAAATTCTGGGGTATATCAAGTTCAATTAAAAACAACAAGTTCACAGGGTTGTATCGATACTATGAGCACATGGGTGAGAGTATATCCTAAGCCGAATCCAAGTTTTACAATCACAACAACCAACGCTTGTTTTAAAAATAACAGCTTTACATTTAACAATGGTTCTACAGTTTCATCGGGTACACTCACGCATAGCTGGGATTTTGGCGACGGAACTTCAAGTGCGAATACAAGTCCCTCAAAATCATATACAGCAGTTGGAACGTACAAGGTTATTTTAACCACCACAACTAACAATGGTTGTAAGGATACAACGTCCAAATTTATAAAAGTATTTCCTCAATCTACCCCAGGAATATCATTGGCGAATAGAAAACAATGTTTGAAAAACAATGCATTCTCATTTGTAAATACAACAACAATAAGTTCAGGAACGGTTACTTATTTGTGGGATTACGGAGACGGGTCATCAACGAGTCCAAACACCAATGGTTCAAGAACTTATACAGCGCCGGGAGTTTATAAAGTTGTTTTAAAGGCAACAAGTGATAAAGGATGTATCGATACAATTAGCACCTGGGTGACGGTTTATCCTCAAGTAACGCCGTCATTTTCTGTAAATACCGTGAATCAATGTTTGGCGGGCAATAGTTACACTTTTACCAATTCCTCTTCTTTAAGTTCAGGAACATACACATCATCTTGGGATTATGGCGATGGTACAAGTTCAACATCTACTCATGGAAGCAAAACTTATGGTTCGGTAAACGTGTATAAAGTTGTATTAACCACCACTACAAATAATGGATGTGTTGACTCAACAAGTAAATGGATTAAAATATACCCTAAAACTTCTATTGCCTTCAGTGCGAATAATTTGAAGCAATGTTTAAAAACGAATGGGGTATCCAATAGTTTTGTATTTACCAATACAAGCAGTGTTACCGGTGGTACACTTACATATTCATGGAATTTTGGAGATGGTACGAGTGCGGTTACATCTGCAAGTCCGACTTATTCATATGCAAACGCTGGAACATATAAGGTATTGTTAACAACGACATCAAGTTATGGTTGTATCGATACTTTGAGTGTGTGGGTGGTTGTACATCCGAAGGCAAACCTTGGATTTACAATCAACAACAGATTACAATGTTTCCAAAACAATAGTTTCACATTTACCAATACTTCTACAATTTCAAGTGGTACTTTGGCATATTCATGGGCATTTGGAGATGGAAATATTTCATCAGCCACTAGTCCAACAAAAACATATAGTACTTCTAATAAATTTCCTGTAACATTAACGAGCACTAGCAGTCAGTCGTGTATTGATACCATCACTAAATGGGTGGTTGTTTATCCGAAAGCAACGGTTTCATTTTCAGTTAATACTAGCAAGCAATGTTTAAAAGGGAATTCATTTACATTTACAAATGCAAGTACGATTCCTACTGGCCAATCAATTACCGGTTATTCATGGAATTTTGGAGATGGAAATTCTACTACCACAACGAGTCCTACCTATATTTATACAGCATCGGGAACATATAAAGTTGTGTTAACTGTGAATAATTCAAACGGTTGTAGTGATACTCTGAGTAAGTATGTAGTTGTTTATCCTCAATCAACGCCAAGTATTTCTGTAAACACTCGCAACCAATGTTTAAAATCGAACAGTTATAGTTTTTCAAGTTCTGTAACCATCAGCAGTGGTTCAATCACTGGATATAGTTGGAGTTTTGGAGATGCTACATCGGCGTCAACTGCGAATACAACGAAAACATATTCTAATGCTGGTACATACAAGGTTTTATTGTCTTGTACCACGAACAATGGATGCGTTGATACCGTGAGTACTTTGGTTACAGTTTATCCACAGGCGAGTGTAGGTTTTACAATCAATACTCCAAATCAATGTTTGAAAAACAATGCTTTTCAATTTACCAATACAAGCACCATTGGCACTGGATCATTAAGCTATAGCTGGAATTTTGGGAATGGAGTTGGCACATCTACCAATACAAGTCCAACCTATACTTATTCGGCATCTGGAACGTATAAAGTAATACTCACAACGACTTCCAATAATGGTTGCATCGACACTGTAAGTAAATTCGTGAAAGTATTTAACCAAGCGTCTTTGAGTTTCAATGTTTCGCCATTGAAACAGTGTTTGAAGGGAAATTCATTTACATTCAACAACAATTCGAATATTCTCAATGGAACTTTGAGCTACAATTGGAATTTCGGCGACGGATCAACCAATTCGGTTGCAACGAGCCCAACCAAGACTTATGCAACCAATGGGATTTATAAAGTTACACTTACAACAACATCTAATAATGGATGTGTTGATACTTTAAGCAAATGGGTGACAGTATATGCGCATCCACAATCCAATCCATATTTTACTTTCACAAAACTTTGCGAGAATGACAATAGTATTTCATTCACGTCGAATACCACTTGGATTGGAGGAGCGGCAAGTAGTTATTTGTGGATGTTTGGGGCGAATGCAAGCGTAACTTCGAGTACCGTTCAAAATCCAACGAATATTCGTTTCAAAAGTTCAAGTACCGTAACTCTTGTAGTTACCGATGCCAATAGTTGTAAAGATACTGCCAAACTCACCATTAACATTTACCTAAAACCCAAAGCAAAGTTCGCCATAGATAGTACTTATCAATGTATTAATTACAATGCCATTAAGTTTACATCAAATGATAGTGCTGCAACGGGAGTTGGTTTAAAATCCAGTGGATATAAATGGTATTTTGGTATTGGCGCAAATATTGACTCATCATCAAGTGTTGGAAATTCTGCAAATCCAATTTTAATCAAATACTCTACAGTTGGCACCAAAGTAGTTAGGCATATTATTGAAGACAACAATGGATGTAGAGATACGGTAACTAAAAATGTCACCATTAAAGCGAAACCAGTTGTAACGGTGAGTACGTTGCCAAATTCAAATCAGTGTTTAACGGGTAATAAATTTAGTTTTGTTCCAAGTATTACTTGGGCAAAATCTGCTTCTACCGCTGGGGCTTATGCTTGGACATTTGATTTCGGTGCGGCATCAAATTCAGCAACTCCTGCAACGAGTGACTCTTTTACCAAATATTCGGTTAGCTACAATTCCTTTGGAACAAAACAAATTCGATTTATTGCAAAAGATTTGAACGGTTGTTTTGATACTATTTTTAAAAACGTTACCGTTTACAAACACCCAGAAATTAAGTGGACCGCAAATAATTACAATCAGTGTTTGCAAGGGAATTCATTCAACTTTGGAAATGCAGTGGTGAATTATGGCACTTCAAATTCAATCTCAAGTTATGCTTGGCAATTCGATGTTGGTGGTTCTTCTGCCTCTCCATCAACGAGTACTTCGGGTACGCAAAATGTAGTGTACAGCAGCTCTGGTACGAAAACCGTTGTACTTACAGTTACAGATGGAAATGGCTGTAAAGATACCTTTAATTCAACTGTTAAATTATCTCCAAAACCTACAGCCAAATGGAATGTAAACATTGCAAATCAATGTTTGAAAGGAAATTCCTTCAATTTTAATACCAATGGAACAGCCCCTGTTTTGAACTCGTCGGTGGTAAACTACGAGTGGAGCTTTGGGGCCAATGCAACGCCATCAACTCAAAGTGGTTCTTCTGTAACTTCTGTGAATTCTGTGGTATATTCCGATACGGGACTTAAAACAATCACGCTTACTGTTACTGATGCAAATGGTTGTATCGATACGTTCACAAGTAAAATAAGGGTATTGGCGCATCCTAAAGCAGTGATTTCTGCAAATAGTTTGTCGCAATGTTATCAACAAAACAGTTTCAATTTTGGGGGAAGTGGTTCGCAGGCAGTAAACAATGGAAGCATTTCGGGATACTATTGGTATTTTGATTCTTTTGCGAACATCACATCTTCATCAAATGCAACTGCAAACTCCGTTAAATTCAAATACATTGGCAATAAAAAAGTGACATTGATTGTAACCGATGCCAATAGTTGTAAAGATACTGCATATACCACTGTTACCATCAAAGACAACCCAATGGCCAAGTGGTCGGTAAATACTGCCATTCAGTGTTTGCAAAACAATACGTTCGACTTCAATTCATCGGCGAGTACCAATATTGGTGGTACTCTAAATTACAATTGGAGCTTTGGCTCTGATGCCACTCCAACCACTTCAACCAACAACAATCCAACCGGAATTGTCTATTCTAACTTCGGTTCTAAAACAGTTATATTAACCGTTACAGATAACTCCAATAACTGTTCCGATACCTTTAAATCAACTGTAATTGTGCGTCAAAGTCCTACAGCTAAGTGGACAGTAAACACACCAATTCAATGTTTGCCGAACAACAGTTTCACCTTCTATTCTTCAGCGTCTACGGTTGCTACTGGTACAACAGTCAAATCAGTTGCATGGTCGCTTGATGCTACGGCATCAACTGCGAGTTCGAGCAATGCTACTCTGAGCAATGTGAATTATTCGAATACTGGTTTGAAAACCATTACATTAACCGTTACCGATTCTTTCAACTGTACAGATACCTTCACATCTACAATCAGGGTCAAAGAAAATCCAACCGCATTGTGGGTTGTTTCTCCTTCCTCGGTTCAATGTTTACAAGGAAATAGCTTTACTTTCTCAGCAAATAACTCCTATTCCTCAACGGGTTCAGGTATCGCTTCATATTCTTGGAGTTTTGGAACAAACGCATCTCCAGCGTCTTCAACAACCAAGAATCCAGCATCAGTATCTTATTCAAGTGATGGATACAAAACCATTACACTAACAGTGATTGATAGCAATGGTTGTCAAGATACATTTACTTCTCAAGTTTACATTACGCCTAAACCAACTGCAAAATGGTTGGCAAATCAATACAATCAGTGTTTCACCGGTCACTCTTTTAATTTTACTTCGAGAGGATCAATTGGTGTTTCGAGTTCTTCCATTGCCAACTATGAATGGAGTTTTGGAACAGGTGCAAATCCCCAAACTTCTACCTTAGATTCCGTAGGTAATGTAGTTTTCGATACCATTGGATTGAAAACAGTGTTTCTCACGGTTAAAGACAACAATGGATGTATCGATACATTTAAGTCTACAGTGAGAGTATTGCCACATCCGATTGCGAAATTTACCATTGGATCTCCAATTCAATGTTTGCAAGGAAATTCGTATACCTTTAACTCGGGTAGTACGGCTGCTGTCTCTGGTTCGAGCATTTCTTCTTATAATTGGGATTTTGGGAATTCATCATCGCCGGCTACTTCATCAACCATCAACCCTTCAGGGGTTCAATACAGCACTTATGGTGTTAAAGATGTGGTGCTTACAGTCGTTGACGCCAATTCCTGTACCGACACCTTTAAAACAACCGTAACCATTAAGCCAAAACCAAGTGCAATATGGACGGTTTCGAATTCATACAATCAGTGTTTGGTTGGCAACCAGTTTATTTTCAATTCTGCGTCTTCGGCTCCAGTTGGTGGATCAAGTTTGAGTAGCGTTTCTTGGGATTTTGGAACCTCCTATGGTGCTAGTAAGTCAACGTCCCTCAAAACCAATGACACCATTTCATATTCTACCGCTGGTATCAAAGTTGTAAACCTCACTGCTACAGATGCCAACGGATGTATCGACACCTTTAAGGCTACTGTAAACGTTTATGAACAACCAATAGCGAAATGGTCTGTAAACACTGCGACACAATGTAATAAGGGACAAACGTTTAACTTTGGATCGAGTTTGAGTATAGGTACGAATTTGTCTTATAACTGGACGTTTGGCGCAACATCGAATACCAGCTCTAGTAACTCATCCTCAGTTTCGGGGATCAAATATTCAACGGTAGGGGTGAAGGCGGTTGAATTGAAAGTTACAGATGGAAATGGATGTTTTGACACGTTTACCTCCACAGTAACAATCAAAGAAAATCCAGACGCGCAATTCACCTTAAATAATGGAAAACAGTGTTTTCAAACCCAAAGCTTTAATTTTAGTTCGAGCAGTTCGTCTGCAGTTTCACCGGCAACAATTAGCGGCTATTCTTGGAACTTTGGAAGCAATGCAACGCCATCAATATCTACCCAATCTACTCCAATTGGTATCACTTATTCCGATACAGGGGTAAAAACAATCAGATTAATTATCACAGACAATGTAGGCTGTCCAGACACATTAATTTCAACAATTAGGGTCCTTGGAAATCCAAAGGCAAGTTGGACAACCAACAACTTTGCGGCTTGTTTACGTGGAAATACCTTTACATTCAATAAAAATGCTTCTAATGGGGTTGGAGGAAATACCTTAACGGCATTTAATTGGGATTTTGGAACAGGTGCAAACCCTGCAACATCAAGTGCTTCAGCACCGAGTGTGGTCTACAGTTCAACAGGTTCTAAAATTGTTATTTTAACTGTAACAGACGACAATAATTGTACAGATACATTCAAATCAACCGTTAATGTAAAAGCACATCCTGTCATCTCTAAGTCTGTGAATTTGGCTTCTGCATGTTTGATCAATAACAGTTTTGTTTTCTCAAGCAATGGAAGCTCTGCCGCAACAGGTACTTCGTCTATAAGTGGCTATAGTTGGGATTTTGATGTGAATAACAGTCCTAAAACGGCAAGCCCAACCACACATACTGCTTCATCGAATGCAACTGTAACGTATTCAACAGTGGGGCAGAAATCGATTCGTTTCATCCTTTCAGATGCAAATGGTTGTAATGATACCGCAAACATGAATGTTACAGTATTGGCACATCCAAATGCTAAATGGGCGTCAAATACTGCAATTCAATGTTTGGTAGGAAACAGCTTTAATTTCAATGCTGCGGCTTCAACGTCTGTGACGTCGTCTAGCATTGCTAAGTATCATTGGAATTTTGGTTCAGGAGCAAATCCGTCAACGTCCCTCAACAATACAACAACCTCTCTGAATGGTGTAGTTTATAGTAGCTTCGGACAGAAAACTGTTACCCTAACGGTTGTAGATGCAAATGGTTGTGACGATACGTTCCAATCTACTGTTACAGTGAATGACAATCCTACTGCTGCAATCGCTTTGGCGAGTGGTGCAAACGCAACACAGTGCTTCCAAGGGAACTTATTTAATTTTGGAGGGACAGGATCTTCGGCGGGTAATGGGGCCACAATTACTGGATACAACTGGGTATTTGATGCAGCCTCTTGGAAGAATCATGCGAAACCAAATGCAACAGCCACTGGCTCAACGGCATCGAATATTTCTTATGATTCTGCCAGCGTTTATAAAGTGAAATTAACCGTATCTAACTCCCATGGGTGTAATGATACGTCCATTTTAACCGTGAAGGTAAAGGAGAATCCTACCGCAAAATGGACAGTCAATACCTACTCGCAATGCCGTGTTGGAAATAGCTTTAATTTCTTGTCGAACACTTCAGCTTCAGCATCAGGGTCTAGTTTATCAACTTATAATTGGTCATTTTCTGGAGGGACACCAAGCGCTTCCAGCAGCAATGCACCTACAGGAATTACCTATACAACTGCAGGAACAAAATATGTGACGTTAACGGTTACGGATGCCAACAATTGTACAGACACATTCACAGGTTCTATAGAGGTGAGAGAGAATCCGGTTGCTAAAATCGTAAATTCAATGTCTCCAGCACAGTGTTTGAGGGGGAATGATTTTGCCTTTGGATCAACTGGAACTACAGGGGCGTCAGGTACAAGCATATCAAACTATTCCTGGAACTTCGGAACGGGTGCAAGCCCAGCAACTTCGACTGCTGCCTCAGTGAGTTCAGTAAAATATGCCACTGCGGGCATCAAGAAAGTTGTCTTAACGGTAACGGATGCAAATGGTTGTACGGATACTGCGGAGTATACATTGAATGTGAAGGCTCATC
>CAZYBT010000059.1:0-15299 GCA_964645755.1 uncultured Rhizobium sp. | reverse complement strand
GGTTTGGATTGTTTTCGAAGTAGTTTTGGTGATAGTCTTCGGCGTCGGAATATTTCTCTAAGGGAAGTATTTCAGTGACGTATTTGCCTGGCCACAATCCGCTTTCCTCTGCTTCTTTCAGGCTCTTAATGGCCGCTTCTTTTTGCTCCAAGTTTCTGTAGTAAATACCGCTTCTATATTGTGTGCCGATATCATTTCCCTGCTGATTCAGGGTAGTTGGATTGTGAACGTGCCAAAAAATTTCAAGAATTTTGGATAAATCGGTTTTTGATTTATCGTACATAATTTTCACCACTTCTACTGCACCAGTGAGTCCACTGCAAACCTCTCTGTAGGTCACATTTCCAATTTTACCATTGCTGTAACCCGCAACCACACCCATTACTCCTGGAACCCGACGGTAAACAGCATCCAAACACCAAAAACATCCGCCTCCCAAAACAATGGTATCCATGTTTTTGGGATCTATCTGAGACATATCCACTTCATTCATTTTTATAGATTGGTTACTTTTACTTTGAGAGCAATTCGAGAGCAAAATTGCGCAAATCACAAATAATATCCGCATTATTTTTTGCATATATTGCAATTACAACATTTTAAATTAACAAAAGTTTTGAAACAACGAAATCAAGAATGATATTGTCTATTCATTGGACTCACAATTTTTTTAACTTTCAATTGCCTATGAAATTAAGACTACACTTTAGCCTTTTGGTTTTTATTTTCGGAAATACTTTGAGTATACTGAACGCGCAAATACTTGGCGGTCAAATGAGCGCATCTCTCATTTCGAACAATAAAATTGTTGTTCATGGCGCCATGTACCGCGATTGCAGGGGAGTTTCCATTGTACACAAAAACTTGATCTATAAATGTTTCGTTGGCTCTGCCGGAGGCAATTCTTGCGGTACCGTTAGCCTAACCGTACCCACTTTCAAAGTGAAAGATGCAAATTACTTATACAAAGGTCAAAAATTACCATGCTCCCCGTCTAACACTTATGGAACTGGAACAGGTTTAGAATTGCATTATTTCGATGATACCATCGACATGTCAACAACTGGAATCAAAAGTCTTTTGACAGGAAGTAGCTGTTCTGAAATTACTTTTTCTCTTCAAAGCTGTTGCAGGCACAACATCTACACCAATGGTGCGCAAGGTACTATATTTACAGTCACAGCTACCATTCACTATTTGAATCTCCTCAAATGTCCTAAAAAAACCAATCATGCTCCATTGTTTGCCTTCGTGCCGAAAATGAGAATTACAGATAGGGAAATACATGCTTTTACTCCTGCCCCGTACGATAAAGTTGACAACGACAAAATCAACTGTCAAATGGGTGTTTCGCTGTCTGATATCCCCAATAAAACCATCACATTATCATCTCCGTTTAAGGCAAACGCTCCTATTCCTACCTATTGCATGCCTTCAGGAAATGGGTTTTGCAATGCTATGCCTTCATTGACACCTCCGAGAGGATTTTATTTCGATACAACCACAGGTCTTATGATCTTTCAACCAAATATCGATAATATCTACAGCATTAATTCAAGATCGAATGCAGTGATACATTTTTATGAATACCGATTAGATTCAGCAAAAAAATGGATACTCATTGGAAGATCAATGAGAGAGTTTGATCTTATTCATGATAACATTGGCGGTGGCAACAATCCTCCGGTTATCAATTCAAACAAAGATATGCTCGCAATTGCTGGTAAACCTTTTTATTATGAATTCAAGGTTTCTGATCTGATCAAATTACCAAATCAATCGAAGGCCGATACGGTGAAAGTGGAGGTTGTTTCTGGTCATTCCGCATTTTCGATTTACATCAAAAACCCCAACGATAGAGAAAAAACGGTGGTGATTTCAGGCACACCCGATACTTCGATGATTTCAAAAGTTCCATACAGAATGTCGGTCCTGGCCAATGATCAGTTTGGTTTGAATTTGGCCATTTCGTCACGCCAAATTTTAATTCATGTAAAACCTGCAGGTGAATATGTGGCTAAAACAAAATTTGGAAACTGCAATAAAGTTCACTTATCTGCTGAGATCGATAAAAAAATCACCGGTTCCACTGAATATTCGTGGACAATTATAGACTCGGCATCAGGAAAATTGCAATTTTCGAGCAGCAGATCTAACGACAGCTCAATGTCCCTAGCAATGGAAAAAAATACATTAAATTATTCATTGTCAATGAAAATTACGGGTTCAATACTTTTTACGACACCATCACGTTGAAAAATGCTCCAACATTCAAAATAATTGGAGACACTGCGGTCTGCAAAGGAAATATTCTTGATTTAAAGGCAGCACCAATCAATATGAAAACCATCAAAAAGGTTGAGTACATCAGTGGTGTGAACTATGGATATTTGGATACAATCAACCGATTTAATGTATTTAAGGTTGATTCAAATATGGTATTTTTAGCCACAGCAACAGACAGCATTGGTTGTAGGGCCAGTTTAAACTTTAAAATTAAAGTTTCGTCAATGCCACCAAAACAGTTAACCGATCCAGTGTTTCTATGTCAAAATGGTCCCGACGCAGATTTGGTTAGCTATTGTAAACTATCGAACACAGACACCATCAAATTTTGGGCCCCAAATGGAATTGTTTATGACGAAAAATACTTTGCTACTAAGAATATTTTCAACGGTGAATTTAATGGCAAAACGGCAGTTTACAAGAAAATATATTACAGTTTAAAAGACACAAATAAATGTATATTAATTGATTCCACAGAAATCATTGTATACAAATTACCATTTGTTTCGCTCTTACAAAACGACCTTTGTCAAAACAAAACTTATATAGATTTGAATCAATTGGTGATGTATCCATCGAGGCTTGAACTTCAAACCAATTATTACAAATGGAAAGTAATTTCTACGCCAACCGGAGCAAAAGGTAAAGTGATTTTGACTCAACGGAATGACAGCATCGAGCATTTCTTCCAATTTGGCAACAAATCTGATCAAAATTTCGCTGGACAATACAAATTTCAATTCTACTATTTAGATTCAAATTCAATGTGTGCTAAGTATGATACATTGAAATTGGTGGTTTACAATGAGCCTAAAATTACATTCGACATTGAGTCCCGTTACTGTGCAAATCAAAAAAACATTGATTTATTGGGCTTGGTGTACAATGATGACAATCCTGCGGGATTCGGTAGTTTCGAATTATTGTCGCACAATAATTCAAATACCAGTGGATTGTTTTTTGGGACGCGGTTGATTGCAAATCGGTATTTCCCAAAAACCGCTGTTGAAGGAATTTGGAAGTTTTCTTATTTTGATCCATTGGCAAAATGCAGAGATACAGGGTATGCACAATTGAAAATTGTGCCCACTCCCGAGGCTGAATTTAGAACGAAGGACACGCTGATTGACGAATTTTCGCCGAGTATTCAGGTTTATAACAACTCTACCATTTCCGACAATTCCAATATGGATCATTTGTGGGATCCTGGAACATCAAAGCCGGCAGACATGAACACATCATTTCACTTTGATTTCACTTATCCATCGACTCCTGCCACTTACAAATTGAAACTCATTTCATCAAGTGTAGATTACGGCTGCAGCGACACCTTTCAAAAGAATATTGTGGTTCAGAAAAACCTCAACACCAAACAGCTGTTTTCCAAAAACATACAACTCAATCAATCTGGTATTTTAAGTGGTTTTGAGGGACAATTTATTGAGGGACGATGGTACAATGAAGCGGGTCAATTGATTCTAACTGACAAACAAAATTTAGGATTAATCCTTAAACCGGGAATTTATTTTTATGAAATTTCAATAAACCACAAGGGAAGTTCGAAGGTGATCACAGGAAAAATGCTACAACCATAGTTTCTATAAAATTTAAAGTTGAATGTTTATAGTTTATGGTTCCTATAATCTTTCTAACCCCTCTAATCCACCTAATCTTATAAAATTTAAAGTTGAAAGTTTAAAGTTATAGTTCAAAGTTCATTGTTCAACCTACATAAACCTTTATAAACCTTTATAAACTTTTATAAACCTTCATAAACCTTCTATTCTACCCCTTCGTTTTATACCCTTTAGAAACCAAAAAGGTTTTTACTTTATCAGCGAAATCGCCTTGAATGATGATATCACCTTCTTTACTGGTACCACCCACACCACAGTGATTTTTCAGCGCTTTTTCGAGTAGTTTCATGTCCTCTGATTTGCCAACAAATTCTTTGATCACAACGCAAGGTTTTCCATTTCTCACTTCTCTTCTTACGTACAACTTTTGTTGTCCAGGCTCCAATGTATCCATTTCTTCCTGCCCGTCATCATACTGAAAATCTGGGTTAGTACTGTATACGATTCCTGATTTGTTTTTGTTTTTATTACTCATTTTTAAGGGTTTAATGTTGAGTGTTTATGGTTTAGGGTGATAACTTTAAACTGTAAACTGTAAACTGTAAACTTTAAATTCTATGAATCACTCCCGCAGCGGGTTGGGCCGTTGGCATGATAACCAAATCGTTGATATTCACATGGGGTTTTCGGGTAATCACGAACAATATAGCTTCGGCTATATCGGCGGCTATAAGATTTTCAAAGCCTTCATAGACAGCTTTAGCTCTTTCTTTGTTGCCATCAAATCTCACTTCGCTAAATTCTGTTTCCACAGCTCCAGGATGAACCCCTGAAACCTTTACATTGTATTCTGCAAGTTCTAATCTCATGGCTTTGGTGAGTGCATCAACAGCATGCTTAGTTGCACAATAAATATTGCCATTCATGTATACTTCCTTACCTGCAATTGAACCAATGTTCACAATGTGACCTTCTTTTCGTTCTCTCATTCCATTTGTAACAATTCTCGAAACATAAAGTAGTCCTTTAATGTTGGTATCGATCATTGTATTCCAATGGTTCGACTGTCCCTCAAAAAATTTACCCAAACCCCAAGCAAGACCTGCATTGTTTACAAGTACATGAATGTTTTTCCAGTCGTTTGGCAAAGAATCTAAAGCTGCATTGACTTCTTCTTCATTTTGGACATCAAAACAAAGCGTATGAACTTTGTCTTGGCCATATTTTGATTGAAAATCTTTCAATCTATCGGCTCTTCTACCGGTAATAATAACGCGGTAATGATTTTCCAAAAGTAATTCGGCGGTGGCCAGACCAATACCACTTGTTCCACCTGTTATAAGCGCTATTTTACTCATCGTTCATTCATTGAATTTGCCACAACAATCATATTGGGGGTAAATATTACATTTTGAGTGCTTCTACCTGAAGCAAATAAGGTTAATTTAAATTTGAACACCATTGTCCCCCATAAAAATTTACGAATCAATTCTTTAAAAGGGTTTTGCACTTTGGTACTGCTCTGATAAACATTTACCGATTGAAACCCGCAGGCCAAGCAAACTTGCTGCGACGAAGATGCATTCATGTAATTTTCATGGGTAAAATCGCCGTTTGCAAAAACGGTGGCAAAGGGTGCGTCTAAATTAGGAGTTCTAAAAATTGCTTTTCCGCCCGGATTCAATTTTTGTTTAATCAATGTAAGCAATTCCACCAATTCATCTTTGGTAAAATGCTCAATGATATCCATTCCAAAAATAAGGTCGAAAGTTTCATTTGTATGTTGCAAAAAGGCCAATGCATCTTGTTCTTTCACACAATCAACGCCTAAATTGTGCGCCAATTGAACCTGCTCAGCGCTTAAATCCATTCCCAACAAATTTGTGTAACCAGCATCTTTGAGCACTGATAACAAACTACCGCTTCCACAACCAAAGTCATAAATTTTTGCATTTTTCGCAAAATGTTGCACAAAAGGCAGAATTTCAATGGAAAAGCGCCATTTTTCTCGATTGAAAAGAGAAACAGCATCTACCCCGCTAGCTCGACCACTTTGGGTAGTATGATAATTTGAATACAAGGTTTTGCGATAATTCATGAATTTTGTTGTTTAATTGGGATATCTACGGCACACATAATTGATTGACAAGAAGCTACGAGCTTTCTCGTTCCATCTTCGAAAATATCATAGAGTTCACCTTCGCAAAAAACGAGAAAATTTCCAGATTTTTTCACCCTGCCCGTTGCCAGAATTTGGGGTGCTGTTGATGGATTTAAATAACTCACTTTTAAATCGACTGTAACTACGTTTTTTCCTTGTGCCACAGTTGTATAAGCGCCTATTCCGGTCACAACATCTAAAATAGTTGCAGTAACACCTCCATGTGTAAATCCGTTTTGTTGCAAATGATGGGTTTTGATTTTGAGGGACATTTCAGCGTATCCTACCTCCAAATGGGTCAGCTCTAGTCCCATG
The DNA here is from genome assembly GCA_964645755.1 of uncultured Rhizobium sp. GTDB lineage: Bacteria > Bacteroidota > Bacteroidia > NS11-12g > UBA955 > VMCP01. The sequence continues at coordinate 8,960 of CAZYBT010000059.1, read as the reverse complement.
TATTGAATAAAATGATTCTCTTTTAATCGTTCGTCTAAATATTCTCGTAGCTCTTGCATTATTTAATTGGGTTATATCCAGAAATTCTCAAAATTTTAGAGGCGTCGTGTTCCGATAATAATTCTGCAAAGTTACATCCAGATTCTTTGATATAGGCCTGAACTATTTGATAACCGATGAAAGAACCGATCATAGGGGGACAATCGGGAGGGATACCAGCCCCAAAAGTTCTATTCCCATAAATGAAATAGCGTTTGTAGGCATTGAAATCGGAACTAAATAAATTCTTGGATTCCAAGAGATGTCGCCAAATTTGTCCTTGGTCCAATGTCATCATATTCCATTCCTGCTTAGAATAACCGAGAAGGTCATATATTTCTGCATCGGGTTGAACCGCTTTCAGAACAGACCATAGTTTTCCTTCAAAAACAGCTTGATCAATCATTGTTTTCAATTGGTGTTCTACTTCGTATTTGCTTTTCAAAAAATTCCAAATGAGCATAGTTGGAATTTGAGAGGGACTATTGTAACGGGCATAGAACTCAGGAACTTCGAGCATTTCATACAACGGAAATGTGTCGTTCATGAACATTTCTTTACTAAAACCCAAAATAAGTTGACCATTCGCAGAATCAACGAACGTATTGTAATTGCTAAATTGCGAAAAATAAGCATAAACAATAGGGGTTGGAGTTTGGGGTATTTCAGATTGGAGGTTAGACCAAGCCTCATTCAAATCTGACTTCCAAAGTGTATGAATTTTATAATGGGCATCGAGTGCTTTGAACATGGGTTTATTGGTTTGGATCCAATAATTAAAATAATCGGCAACAATTGAATCTGGATACATTTTGTACCGTTGATAGTCCATAATTTCATTGAACCAAACATCAAAAACGCGACCGTATTGTTTTTTGAGCATATAAATATCGGCTGGCAGACAACGTTTGGTTGCAAGTTTTTCGAGGCCTTCAACCATATCAACATGTTTTAGCACCACATCTTTTCTGTTTTGTTTACAACTTATGGATAAACCAAAAATTGTTATGATCACAAATAAAGACCATCTTGGAAAAATGTTGTTTTTTTGCATATAAATCATTATATTGTATAACATGAAAAAATCGTTTTTGTTATTTGCGAGTGTTCTTGGCCTATCGGCTGTTCAAAATCTATCTGCACAAGATACAAAACAATTCTCTTTCGGGTTCAAAGTTAGCCCTAATTTTGCATGGGTCAAAGCGGTTGATGGACCATTGGCAAATAATGGATTGGGACTAGGTTTTTCATATGGAATTACGGGGGACTACAACTTATTTAACAACCAGAACTTGTGGTTGAACGGAGAATTGATGGTATCGTCAGTGCCAAGTTCTACAGTCTTTAACGCAGATTTGAAAGGATCTAGCAACAACAACGCTACATACCAAGAGGTAAAATTTGATTACAAAAATCAATATTTGCAAATTCCTGTTTGCCTAAAATTTAAAACCGACGAGTTGAACAATTTGAAATATTACTTCCAAATTGGATTGGGAATGTCATTTGCGTTAAGCAACAGACTCACAACAACTTCAAATCCTTCGATTTACGAAAAAGGCATCACCGATCATGATCCAAACGACACAAAATACTCGATTTACGATTTTGATGGAGGACCATCTAGAGACGCTACTTTGTCGTTCAAAGATGATATTAACACTTTCAGATCGTCAATGCTGATTGGTGCTGGAGTAGAATACCACTTATCTGGGAACATGAATTTTGTGGCGGGTTTGAAATTTGACAATGGTTTCAGTGATATTTTTGCCGACGACAGGGTAAATGCTCGAAATAATTTCCTTTCTTTGCAGGCAGGAATAACATTTTAAGCAGCCATGTCGGCAATCAAATTCTGCCTAGCCCAACTCAATTTTAAAATCGGCGATTTCGAAGGAAACACAGCCAAAATTGCAGATACCATTTTCAATGCCAAGCAAAAAGGCGCGGATTTGGTCATTTTTTCTGAAATGTCGGTTTGCGGCTATATGCCCGACGACTTACTCGATTACCCATGGTTTGTTGAAAAGTGTGAACAAAGTTTGGAAGCTGTTGCACAATCTTGCCAAGGAATTGCCGCCATTGTTGGCGGGGTTATGCGAAATCCCGAAAAAGGTCGTTTGCTCCAAAATGTGGTGTGTTTTATGCAAAATGGCAAAATTCAACATGTCACAGCTAAAACACTTCTCCCTACTTACGATGTTTTTAACGAATCAAGATACTTTGAACCGGCAAATGCTACAAGCCTTATCAATTTCAAAGGATTACAAATTGGTGTGGCAATCTGCGAAGACATGTGGGATATCTACAACGATTTTGAATATCAAAAAAGTCCCGGCACAATTCTGAAGGACTTGGGTGCAGATATCATCATTAACCCTTCTGCTTCTCCTTTTCACCTAGGAAAACAATCATTAAGAAATCGTGTTTTTAGCGGACAAGCGAGTAGATTTGATATCCCTGTATTATATGCCAATCAGGTTGGCATTCACACCGAACTTATATTTGATGGATCTAGTAGAGCCATTAACTCTAACGGAGAAATAGCTTTACAACTGCCAGAATTTCAAGAATCTATTGAGTATATTGATTTTGAAAATTCCAAATTTACTTCATCCAAGACCATTCCTGTGGAACCAGAAGAAATAGAAACCTTGCACAAGGCACTGATCTTCGGTGTTCAGGATTATTTCAAAAAAATGGGCTTTAAAAAGGCTGTTTTAGGGAGTTCCGGCGGAATTGACAGCGCTGTAGTTCAGGCAATTTTATCAGAGGCGCTTGGTGCCAACAATGTTTTGGCCATATTAATGCCGAGTCAATTTAGTTCTGAAGGCTCAATCCTAGATGCTCAACAATTATCGGTGAACCTTGGCAATCCTCACGAAATCATTCCAATCAAAAATATTTTCGATCAATACACAACTTCTTTATCTTCACTTTTTGAGGGACGAGAGTTTAACATTGCAGAAGAAAACATACAAGCACGTTCAAGGGCTGTTTTGTTAATGGGTATTTCAAACAAACTTGGAAATATACTGATCAATACGAGCAATAAGAGTGAAATGTCGGTTGGTTATTCTACCCTTTACGGCGATATGTGTGGCAGTTTGTCGGTTCTCGGCGATGTTTACAAGGGTCAAGTGTATGCATTGGCAAGATTTATCAACCGCCACAACGAAATTATCCCTCAAGAAATCATAGATAAAGCTCCAAGTGCTGAACTCAGGCCGAATCAAAAAGATTCAGATTCATTGCCAGAATATGGGGTATTGGATGAAATTTTGAGATTGTATATTGAAGGAAGAAAAAGCAAAGATGAAATAACCATGGAAGGTTATGATTCTCAAGTAGTTGATAGAATTGTGAACATGGTAAATGCCAATGAATACAAGCGATATCAAGCACCACCAATCATTCGGGTAAGCGCCAAAGCTTTTGGCAAAGGTAGAATCATGCCGTTAGTTGCTCACTATCAATAAAATGGAAAGGAAATATCCGAAAGAATTTTGGATCATGTGCGGAGGCGCACTCTTTTTCTTTTTGTCATTTAACATCATATTGCCCGAATTATCAAACTTTTTAAAAGTTCTTGGGGGTCAAGAACACTTAGGATGGATCATTCCAGCATTTTCAATTAGCGCGCTCGTTGCAAGGCCGCTGAGTGGATGGATTACAGATAATCTTGGGCGAAAATGGGCCATGATTGGCGGATGTGTTTTTTGCATCATTGCCGGTGTTTTTTATCCTTTCGTAGGCACTGTCTCCGGATTTTTCTTGGTAAGGGGCATTCACGGATTTTCAACTGGATTTACGCCTACCGGCTTCACTGCATTTACGGCGGATACGGTAAAACCTGAATTCCGCGGAAGAGCAATGGGATGGCAAGGCACATTCAATAACATTGGAACAAGTTTCGGATATGGTTTGGGTGCACTCATCGTGATTTACTTTAGCGCAACTGCTCTATTTCTCTCGAGTGCTGTTTTTGCCATTATTGCACTCATTTTATTTTCAATGCTACCAGAAACAAAACCAGAAGAAGCAGCTAGGAAATTTGAGTTTAAAATTCAAAATCTCTTCTATTTTAAGGCTTGGAAACCTTCTTTTCTCATGTTTTTGGTGTGTATATCATTGGGTTCTATCTTAACCATTATGCCTGATCACACAATTGCGTTAGGATATTCAAATAAAGGACTTTATTTAACCATTTATATTTCATTTTCACTCATTTTCCGAATGTTCAGTGGAAGAATTAGCGACGCAATGGGAAGAGCCTATTCTACGGCCATAGGCACTGGTGCTCAAATTGTTTCAATGGCACTGTTAATATTCAATCCTTTTGAATTTTCATTTTTTGTGAGTGCTTTTTTCTATGGAATCGGTCAAGGGTTTAACGCCCCGTCGCTTTTTGCATGGGCTAGCGATACCGCTGGTCCACAAAATAGAGGTAAAGCGCTGGCTTCATTATTCATGATGTTAGAATTTGGAATCATCTTTGGTGGATTTTTCTCTGGCAAAATGATTATGAAATGGAACATGTGCGCGAATGATGTATTCATGATGAATATGGCTTTTTTTGTTGTAGCATTCGTTTTTAGTTTGATTCATATTTTCCAAACTTCAACGGTAAAAAAACAAAATTTGTAATCAATTATTGGTATTGAAAATTATCAATCAACCAAAATACATCTCTATACCATTGAGAATAAGCATTGTATGATCCATGCATAAATCGAATCATTTCTTTATCTGTTTTCGGCTTGCGTTGATAATATTTAATAAAGGATTTTTCGGTAAACTCCATGTAGAATTTAAAATCTATCATGCAATCATACCAGTGGTCAAAGATGCAATAATTGCTGTACCCTCTTTTACGAGCAGTGGTTTCTCGGTGATTTGGGAAACGCATGCCCACCAAATTGTTATATTTAAGCGCATAAATTGAATTTTGACCGTCGTACCCACTTTCTTCAATTTTTAAAACGATAAAAAGTTTCGACCATTTTCCGAGTGTCACTTTTGCCACTTCATGCATTTGCCAAATGGGTGGTATTCCTTTCAATGGGATTCTCAGCGAATCTAAAAACACAGTGTCGGAATGAATGACAACTTCAGAACGACGGGGATGCCCGTACGGTTTATCTTGCTGAATACCAGGCAATCCATTTGTCACAAGATACATAAAAAATGTGACAAATGCAAATCGGATGATACTCAACAACATCGTTTTCATATGCGCGAAACTACATTACCCAATTTATTGGCAATTTCAATTTTCATTCCGTTGAGAAAATCTAAATACTCCAAAATTTCGTCGTGTGGTTCTTCTGGATCGAGAAGCTTTTGTTGCTCCGAGATGATAATTTCCTCAATTTTAGTTCTTCGGATATTGAGAAAAATGGCAATGACCGATTCTCTATAATTATCGTTTTCTGTTTTTACGTAAATCATACTATCCAAAAAGGCCGGACTTAATTGATGATCATTGGAAAAAACTCCTGCCGCAAAAGAAGAAAGTTCTTGATCTAAATGTCGGATGAAAAACTCAGAACCAGGCCAAGCGTGAGTTCCATCTTCTTGGATGAGTTCTTTCATGAATTTTTGTGCCAACGGGTCTCTAAAATGAATACTTTCATCTTCGAGATACTCCTGAATCACAAATTCAAATACCGTTTGTCCCTCCTCAAAAGGTTTATCACCATGCAATAATAGCAGTCTGAGCATGGCCATTTCTTGATGAACATCCGATAATGTAGTCGGTTGAACATCATCAATAAACGTTTTGATGACATCATCTACATGGTTTAAAAATTCCCTTTTTTCTTTGACAACACTTTGGCGAAGTAATTTCCCCAACTCTTGAGCCAATATTTCTTGTTGAACATCGCAAATGCGCGACAATTCTTTGACCAATGCATTTCGCTTCAGTGAATCGGCAATGTGCGAAACTGATAACAGAATATCTTTGATTGCATCGGATTTTAAAATGGGATCTTCTTTTGCAGATTGGAGGAGCAGTTCAGCTTTGAAAAAAATGAAGTTTTTCTCATTTTGAAGGACATATTCCTGAAATCCATCGGGACCTAATTTCTTACAAAATGAATCTGGGTCTTCTCCCTCTGGCAGAGGCACTACTCTTACGTTTATTTCATCGGCGAGTAACAAATCAATTCCTCTGAGTGAGGCTTTGATACCTGCGGCGTCGCCATCGTAAATCACAGTTGCATTGTGGGTAAATCTCTTGATGAGTTTTATTTGGCCCGGAGTGAGCGCAGTTCCACTGCTTGCAACAGTATTCTCAATACCCGCCTGATGAAGTGTAATAACGTCGGTATATCCCTCCGTTAAATAGACCTTATCTAATTTTTTAATGGCATTTTTTGCTTGAAACAAGGCAAAAAGAAAGTCGCTCTTTTTATAAAGTTCCGTTTCAGGTGAATTTACATACTTCGGGGCATTTTCAACCTTGCCCATAATTCTACCTGCAAACCCAACAACTTTTCCACTCACTGCAATCAAAGGAAACATGACCCTGTGACGAAATAAATCATAGTGAGAGCCATCGGAGTCTCGCGATTTAATCAAACCCGCAGACAGCAACAACTCATCTTTGTATCCGGCTTTTTTTGCAGCTTTTACAAAGGCATCCCAAGATTCAGGACTATACCCTAAATTCCATTTCTTGATGGTTTCAAGGGTAAATCCTCTCTCCCTGAAATAAGGCAATGCAATATTTTTTCCTTCTTCTTCTTGATGCAATTGTTTGGCAAAGAAATCAATCGCAAAGTCATTGACCGCTTGAACACCTTCGCGTAATTTTTGAGTTTCTTCGTATTCTTGTTTGTTACCGGTGTTGGTTTCTACGAGCTCAATTCCATATCGTTTTGCCAACATTCTGGCGGATTCTGTAAACGACAAATTCTCAATATCCATCATAAACTGGATGGGATTGCCCCCTTTTTGGCACCCAAAACACTTGTAAATACCCAAGGATGGAGTTACCGTGAAACTGGGCGTTTTTTCATCGTGAAAAGGACAATTTCCCTTAAATCTGGAACCTGAGCGTTTGAGATTCACATAATCACCCACAACATCTTCGATAATGGCAGCGTTTAGAAGTTGATCGATAGAATTGGGACTAATCATTTTAAATAATTCTCTTTTAATTTAGGAGATTGAACAAACAAAATTTAGATTTGCAAATTACCATCGGTATCCATTAAAAACAAAAAAATATGGACATAAAACAGCAGATTCAACAAAAAGCTAAGGAAATCAAGGCTAAATTAATTGATATCAGACATCATATTCATTCAAACCCTGAATTGTCGTTTCAAGAGTTTGAAACTCAAAAGTTCATTGAAAATTATTTACAAAACACTTTGGGTTTGGAAACCAAACGACTTGCTGGAACGGGAGTGGTGGCTTTGATTGAAGGTAAAAATCCCTCAAAAAAAGTTGTTGGATTAAGAGCGGACATGGATGCTTTGCCCATTTTAGAAGCCAACGATGGAAGAACATATAGAAGCACAGTAGATGGCGTCATGCATGCCTGCGGACACGATGTTCATGCAACTTGTTTACTTGGAGCAGCAACCATATTAAATCAATTTAAAGACGAATTTGAAGGAACAGTGAAATTGATTTTCCAACCGGGTGAAGAAAAGCTTCCAGGCGGCGCGAGCATTATGATCAAGGAAGGCGTTTTGAATAACCCAAAGGTAGATTTTATGATTGGTCAACACGTGATGCCTTTTGTTAGTGTAGGAAATGTTGGATTCAGACGGGGCTTGTATATGGCGAGTGCTGATGAGATATTTGTAACAATTAAGGGAAAAGGTGGACATGGGGCCATGCCCCACTTGGGAACCGATCCTGTGACCATCGCGGCTCAAATGATTGTAGCCTTACAACAAATAGTTTCTCGAAATGCAAATCCAATTATACCGAGTGTTCTTACGTTTGGCAAAATGACAGCGAATGGATCAACGAACGTGATTCCTAACGAAGTCAAGTTGGAAGGCACTTTCAGAACTTTAGATGAGAAATGGCGTTCCGAGGCTCACGAAAAGATGATCAAAGCGGCAACAGGAATTGTAGAAGGTCTTGGTGGAACTGTTGAGTTTGAAATTAGAAAAGGGTATCCATTTTTAAAAAATGATGAGATTTTAACGCAAAAATGCGAATCTTTTGCCACAGAATATTTGGGGGTAAGCCATGTTGAGGCCTTGGATATTTGGATGGCCGCAGAAGATTTTTCGTACTTCTCGCAAGAAGTTCCGAGTTGTTTTTACCGTTTGGGAACCCGAAATGAAATCAAGGGAACCACATTTGGCGTGCATCATCCAAATTTTGATATTGATGAAGACGCCATTGAAAATGGTGCGGGATTAATGGCTTATTTGGCCATCGAGAATTTAAATAGTTGATTAAGCACCGATAATTGAGCAGAGGTTTTCAACTGCAACATCCCAAATCGATGCGGCCATTTCTACTTCATTGGTGTCCACAAATTCAGTTATCATTAATTCCACATCACCGGTAATTTCATCTTGCTCAATCCTAAATTCTAAAAATTCATTTTCAGGAGCGTCCTCAATTTGAAATCGCACATATTTATTTGGAATATTTTTAATGACTTTTGCAAAGTATTCGGTACCATCATCCCAAGCAAAACGGTAACGAATACCGCCTATAATATCAACGTGATCGGCAAACCAGCTTTGCAATCCCGATGGATTTGAAAGGTATTGAAACAAGATTTGCGGTGAAGAACGAAGTGAATACTCCAATTCGATTTTGGTTCTGTTATTGGTTTCTGATGCCATATTGCGCTGGGTGATTTAAGGGTTTTGTTTGGGTTCTAATTGCAAAGAAATCAATTATCATGAAAAATCAAAATATTATAACATTAAGTTGTA
>CAZYBT010000058.1:0-15564 GCA_964645755.1 uncultured Rhizobium sp. | reverse complement strand
ATGGAAATGTTCGAGGTCTTGTTTTTTGTCCCCCAAATCAAGAAAAAGAAATACGATTCATAGTTGAAAAGTTCAATGAAAATGGATATCGATCTATATTTTTAACTGGGGAAAGCACAGATACGGAAAGAGCAGAGGCCATATCCAGAATAGAGTCAGACAATCATGATGAAAGATTAGAATATATTTTTACGATTGATATATTCAATGAAGGAGTTGATATACCCAAAATCAATCAAGTTGTGATGCTTAGACCTACACAATCTGCAATCGTATTTATTCAGCAATTGGGAAGGGGCTTGAGGAAAACAGAAGATAAAGAGTATTTAACGATCATTGATTTTATTGGTAATTATTCCAATAATTACCTTATTCCAATAGCCTTGTATGGAGAAAATTCATACAATAAAGATACACTTAGGAAACTCGTTCTTACTGGTAGTGAGTCTTTACCAGGTGTTTCAACAATCAATTTTGATAAAATTTCCAAAGAGAGAATTTTTACGTCTATAGACAGTGGTAAATTTCAACAACGCAAGGAACTTATCCAAGATTACAAATTAATGAGATATAAGCACGGTCGTATACCAATGATGATGGACTTTGTTAAAGCGGCTGCACGAGATCCTTATGCATATGTCATGGACAATACTTCAAAATCGTATTTTGAATTTTTGGAGAGTCAAGAGTCTTATTTGGTTGGGAAATTAGGAGAAGATGAAAAAGCCATTTTACGAGAATTTAATAGAGAGATTAACAATGGAAAGCGAATCGAAGAGACATTTTTGTTGAATTTGATGATTAAAGAGAGTTCCATATCGATTAAAGAGTTGAAAAGTGAGTTTTATAAGAAATTTGGATTTGAAACGGATCTTTCAACTATAAAATCTGCTTTGAGGAATTTAAATTGTGAGTTTTCAAAACGAAGAGAATCAATAAAATTAATTTCAGAAAATCCACTTTTTAAATTGGAAGGGCAAGAAATTTTGAGAACTGATGTATTTGAAAAACTCATTTCAAATCAGAAGTTTTTAGAATTCTTAACTGATAACATTCAATATGGATACTCAAAATTTGAGCTTCAATCTAAAAGAAATATTCGTCAATTAGGATTTTATCTTTATGCTAAATACTCGAGAAAAGACTTGTGTAGAATTATAAATTTAGATACAAATCAGGAGAGTGTAATATATGGCTATCGAATTTTTCCTCATTGCATTCCGTTATTTGTGACCCTGCAAAAAGACAAAGATATTGACGCATCCATACAATATCATGATCATTTTTTAAGTCCGAGTATTTTTGAGTGGATGTCTAAAAAAGATAGGTATTTACATAGTAAAGATGTAATTGCGATTCGAGAAAGCAAGAAAAACAATATTCCAGTGATCCTATTTATTCAAAAGCATAATGGGGAAGGATTTGATTTTTATTTCATGGGTAAAGTAACTCCATTAGAAAATGAACATAGTTTTATTGAAAGTAAAGTAGGTAACACCAACCATTCAGTTGTTGTGATTCAATTTGAAATGGAATTTCCTGTAGAAATCGATATGTATAATTATTTGGCACCTGTTGTGGTAAGTGAATAAACATTTGGATGAATATTTAATTGTATTTCATATTCATTCAAATAATTGTCCTTTTGATTTATCTTTCAATCGGATATATTTGTTTTTTAAATTATATCCTAGAGCAAATTCATGCACACTATTGCCTTTATCGATTTAGAAATTGACAAGCACAACAAAATTAGAGATATCGGAGGTGTCAGCGGTAATGATGTAAAATTTCATAAGAATTCGATTAGAGAATTTATTGAATTTTTGAGTGATAAGGAATTTATTTGTGGGCATAACATATTTAAACATGATTTAAAGTACTTAAAAGAGTCGTTCTCCAATTCCGGAATTAATACTGAAAACATTATTGATACTTTGTATCTTTCACCACTTTTGTTTCCTTTTAGGCCATATCATTCTCTGGATAAAGATTATAAATTTGACGAAAATAATGAAAATTCACCTTTAAACGATTCAATCATTACGAAGGAATTGCTCATTCGTGAAATTAATGAATTTAGGAATCTTCCTCATGATTTAAAGAAGATTTATTATTCTTTATTAAATAATACAAAAGAATTTAACTCCTTTTTTAAATTGATTAATTTTCAAAATGAATTAGATAATCTGAGTGTTTTTATCCGAGATTTTTTTGTAAATCAAATTTGTTCAAATATTACATTAGAGTCAGAAATTGAAAATACACCCATTGCACTTGCATTTTGTTTGTCTCATATTCATGCATGTTTGAAATATTCGAATCATAAATCCATTCACGACGGTTGGGTGATTAAATCTTATCCAGACGTAGATAAAATTTTTAATAAATTAAAAAATAAACCTTGTGTAACAGGATGTGCTTATTGTAATTCATCAATGAATATTAAAGGTTCATTAAAAAGATATTTTGGATTTAATGAATTTAGAACTTACGGAAATCAACCCCTTCAAGAGAATGCAGTGAATGCTGCAGTAAATGGTGATTCATTGCTTGCGATTTTTCCAACTGGGGGCGGAAAATCAATAACGTTTCAATTGCCTGCATTGATGAGCGGTGAAAATGTACAAGGTTTAACAGTTGTAATTTCACCGCTTCAATCATTAATGAAAGATCAAGTTGATAATCTGGAAAAATTAGGAATTCTAGATGCATCAACTATTAATGGATTGTTGGATCCAATTGAGCGATCAGAATCGATAAATCGTGTAATAAATGGAGATGCAAAATTACTTTATATCTCACCTGAATCCCTGAGGTCAAAAAGTATAGAAAAAATATTATTGGATAGAAATGTGGTAAGATTTGTAATAGATGAAGCACATTGTTTTTCTTCTTGGGGTCAAGATTTCAGAGTTGATTATTTGTACATCGCCGATTTTATTAAAAACATTCAAACAAAAAAAAACTTAGAGATACCAATTCCTATATCTTGCTTTACTGCAACGGCCAAACAAAAAGTTATTTTTGATATAAAAGAGTATTTTAGAGATAAATTATCGTTGGAATTAAAACTCTTTTCATCAAATGTTGCGAGAACAAACCTAGAATATAAGGTTTTTGAAAATAATACTGATGAAGAAAAATACCAAAAGTTAAGGGAACTGATCTCAGATTATGATTGTCCCACAATTGTATATGTATCTCGAACAAAATTATCTCAGAAATTAGCGGAAAGACTCAAGAATGATGGCTTTGATGCTTTGCCATTTCATGGTAAAATGGAATCTCATGAAAAGAATGAAAACCAGAATGCATTCATTTCGGGTGAGGTTTCGATTATGGTTGCAACTTCGGCATTTGGAATGGGTGTTGACAAGAAGGATGTTGGTTTGGTAGTTCACTATGAAATTTCCGATTCTTTAGAAAATTATGTGCAAGAGGCAGGACGCGCCGGCAGGGATGAAAACATAAATGCAAATTGTTATGTATTGTTCAATGAAAATGATTTAGATAAACATTTTTTACTACTTAACCAGACCAAAATTACACAAAAGGAAATACAACAAGTTTGGAAAGCAATTAAAAATTTAACCCAATTTAGAAATAAATTTTCGAATTCGGCATTAGAAATTGCAAGAGCTTCTGGTTGGGACAATAATATATCGGAAATTGAATCCAGAGTTAAATCGGCGATTGCAGCACTTGAAGATGCTGGATATGTTCAGAGAAACCAAAATGTTCCCCGAATTTATGCGAATAGTATTTTAGTGAATACTGTTGCTGAAGCCGCTGAAATTATTTATTCTTCAAAAAATATTGAAATTGAACTCAAGGAAAAAGCGGTTAGAGTAATTAAATCCCTCATATCTAGAAAAAGAACTAAAAATTTAACTGATGATTCAGGTGAATCCAGAATAGATTACATAAGTGACACTCTTGGAATTGCAAAAAGGGAAGTCATAGATATTATCAATTTTCTAAAAAATGAAAAAATTATTGCCGATACGAAAGATCTGAGAGCTTTTTTAAATAGAACTGAAAACAAAAACAAATCTTTAAAAATTTTTGAAACATTTGGAAAGATTGAAATTTTTTTAATCGATAAAATTATTGGTGATGAAACTGAAATTGATTTGAAATACTATAATGAAGAAGTTGAAGCATCTGGATTAAAAGAAGGAAATATAAATAAATTAAAAACGATCTTCGATTTCTGGATTATCAATCACTGGGCAAAAAGGAAATTTAGCGATTATTCTAGAAATCACTTCTTACTTCAATTAGAATTTAACAAAGTTGATTTAAAGGAAAAAATTCAAAATCGATTGGTTATTTCAAGATTTATTTTAGAATTTTTATTTGATAAGTATTTAAAAGGTGATTATTTGCCTGAAGGTGAATTAAAGACAAATGCATTGGTAGAATTCTCTGTTTATGATTTAAAAGAGAAATTTAACTTTCATCATTCTATGTTTATGCCTGCAACAGATCCTGATATTGAAGGAGCTCTTTACTATTTGTCCAGAATTAATGCAATCAAAATTGAGGGAGGTTTTTTGGTATTATACAACAAATTGCAAATTGAAAGATTGGAAAGTAATAACTACGTGCAATACAAAGTTGAAGACTATCAAAAGCTGAACGATTTTTATCAGAATAAAATTAACCAAATTCATATTGTTGGAGAATATGCAAAAAGGATGGTAGTTGATTACAAAGGGGCACTTCAGTTTGTTGACGATTATTTTAAATTAAATTTTGATAGCTTTATTAGTAAATATTTTGATCGAAATCGGCAAAAGGAAATCAAGAAAAACTTAACACCTAGTAAATTTCAAAAACTCTTTGGTAGTTTAATCCCTTCTCAGCTAAACATTATAAATGAAAGTCAAGCTAAGAAAATGGTTGTAGCCGCGGGTCCAGGAAGCGGTAAAACAAAAGTATTGGTGCATAAATTAGCTTCTTTGTTGATTTTAGAGGATGTTAAGCATGAACAATTATTGATGCTCACCTTTTCAAAAGCTGCGGCAGTTGAATTTAAAAAAAGATTGTTAGAATTAATCGGATCCTCAGCACATTATGTTGAAATCAAAACGTTTCATTCCTTTTGTTTCGATATTTTAGGAAAGTTAGGAAATATTGAGAAATCTGATGAAATCATCAAATCTGCTATCCAACAAATTGAAAACAACGAAATTGAAGTTAGTCGTATCACCAAAACTGTACTTGTCATTGACGAGGCTCAAGATATGAGTGAAAGTGAATATCAATTGGTTATTAAGTTGATTGAAAGGAATGATGATTTAAGAATTATTGCGGTGGGTGATGATGATCAAAATATTTATGAATTTAGAGGTTCAGATTCTAAATATTTTAATGCATTTAGTCGGGAAAAAGATTCGGTCAAGGTTGAATTAATAGAAAATTTTAGGAGTAATGCAAACTTAGTAGGTTTTACGAACTCTTTCGTCAAACAAATTTCTAACCGATTGAAATCTCTTTCAATTGTACCTATTAAACGGGAAATTGGTAACTTAGAATTACATCAATATCAATCGAAATCTATTACCTTTCCTGTTTTAACCGCTTTGAAACAATCTGAGTTGATTGGTACAACTTGTGTTTTAACCAATACCAATGAAGAAGCTCGGAAATTAAATGGATTGTTATTGAAAAATAATTTTCATTCCAAATTAATTCAATCGAATGATAGTTTTGATTTAATTAATCTTGTTGAATTTAGAGAATTTTTAGATTCTTTGAGGATAACAAATCATGCTTATTTAATTACTACAGAAAACTGGGAAATTGCCAAAAATCATGTAGTTCTCAAGTATAAAAGGAGTTTATGGTTAAAAGTATTCATGAATTTTATTCAAGATTTTGAAAAAATATCAGGAAATCGTTTTTATTTGTCAGATATTGAATCATTTGTGCGAGAATCAAAATTAGAAGATTTTTACAATGAAAAAGGCGAGACTGTTTTAGTTTCAACAATTCATAAAGCAAAAGGTAGGGAATTTGACAATGTATTTGTTGTATTGCAAGATTTTAAACTAAACTCGGATCAAAATAAAAGATTATTATATGTTGGACTAACAAGAGCGAAAAATAATTTATATATACACTCAAACACAGATATCGCAAATTATTTCAATTTGTATGGAGTTGAATACAAATTTGATGATAAAGATTATTTAGAGCCAGATGAGATAACCGTTCAGCTAACCCATAAAGACATTTACCTCGACTATTTTATTTCCAAACAATCAATAATAAAAAATTTGATGAGTGGTGATGATTTGGCTTATTCTAATGATGATTATCTATATTATCAGAAAAATAGAATAATAAAATTCTCGCAATTTTTTATTGATAAATTACTTAACTCTGAGTTAAAGAATTATAAAATGAGTTCAGCCAAAATAAATTTTTTGATTTATTGGCACAAAGAAGGATCAAAAGAGGAGTATTTAATCATTTTGCCAGAGTTGACATTTCAGAAAAAATAATTCCCTCGACCAAAAAAATTAGTTCTGTAATTTTTTTAAAGTTAACTTTTCGGGAATCTCAAACAAAAATTCAATAAATTTTAATTTGTCCACAACCAACTCTGAGAAAACAAACACAAACATCTAAACCATTTTAATCTCCATCTGCGTATTCAAGGTTTATAAAGTATTGTTGAATAACGATTTCATTTAATTCTCTTACACTCTAGTTCTCAGATGAATTTTTTGCACCATAGATTCTTTCAAATCTTTGTAAGATGATTTGTTTGTATTGAGCTTTAAAACATCTTCTAAGAAACTGATATCTATCAGTTGCATCCATGCTGATTATAATTTTACCATTTTTGCGTTAGTATTTCTTTGATATTGTTTATCAATTTTTATGATTGCCTTTCTCATGTTTCAATTTCTTTTAAAACGCGAACCGCACCCACTTCATAATCAATTAAGCGTAGAACCTTGTTCACTTTATCAATGCGCAGACTTTCTTTGCCTTGTTCTAGTTCACAAACAAAACGTAACCCTACACCCGCCTTTAAAGCCATTTCGGGTTGAGTCAATTTAACTAACTTTCGTTTTTCTTTAACAAAACTTGCAAGCTCCATTTTATACCCTTTAGGGTGTAAATTCGCAATCAAAAATCGATACTAAAAAATTGTCAAATTAGACGATTTGTTTGATTGAATTATAAATTCAATGATTTCTTGAAATTTTTAAAATATAAAATTTCAATTCGCCTTTCAACTCAATGGCAACTTCGTTGCGGCGGTTGGTGATATCCCAGGGTGCGTTGTAACCCATGTAAAGGAGTGCACCTCGGGTTTCTAAGTGGTTGTTTTTAAGTTCACTGAGAAGTTTGTCGGCATATTTTTTGATTTTTTCCGAATTCGAATATCCCCCGAAACGAATCACTGCCAAAATTTTGGCATTTTCTTGAATCAATTTAACCTGATTGTTCGATGGTGCCGGAAGGTCGTTTATTTTGTATTCACTTGGCATCACAAACGACATCAATGCAGAGTCCCCCATGCTCATAATTACGGGCGCTGTCATTGCAATTTTCTGCTGAGCCTGGTTTCCTCCAAAAATATAGCCCGCAACTGTCCGAAAACCGTTATTCCCTTCCTCGTCATAATTAGATTTTTTGAGGGACGTTTGGGCAAGAACCAAACTAGGGTATTCTCGAATTTCAACTTCCCCTATAGTTTTAATAACCTTGTATTTCGGCGTTTCAATGTCCCTCAATCTAAAAGAATAAAATAAAAATCCGACAACCAATACAGATAACACAATTGCAATGATGAACCAAAGTTTCATTATGGATTAACAAATAGATAACGTGATTTGTTTGGTTAAAAAATTAAATTCAAAATATAAATTTATTTTATCATTTTCATACAATTGGCCTCAATCGAAAGTGAAAAATTCAATATATGGTTCAATTTGGATGTGTCTAAAATAAAAATAGAAAGCAATGCACAAATGATTTTTCGAACTATAAAAATTTAAAGAGTCCTAACTCTTGTTTTTCATTATTTTAGGTTATTCATTGAAATATATTTACATTTGCCAATAGTTTTGTGATTTTTACAAATACACTTTTCAACTTTAATGCTTTTTAATGAAAAATAAATTTTTATTACTCCTTTTAACTGGTTACACTTCTTTGTCTTATGCCCAGCCAGTCATCTCAAGTTTTAGTCCTACTTCCGGAAAGCCAGGCGCAACTGTGGTTCTAACGGGCACCGGATTTAATTCAACATCAAGTAACAATGTAGTTCGTTTGGGTGGCATTCAATGCTCAGTTTCAAGTGCATCTAGCACCAGTTTAACTGTAGTATTGCCTAGTCAAATCACAAACGATTATTTTTATGTTACGGATGTTCCAAATACAGCCATTTGCAAATCAACAGCGAAGTTCATGGTGCAATCTGACAGCACCAATACCACCTTCAGTGCAACAAGCTTCGCCAATAAATTCAGTTTGTCGGCGGGCGCAACCGCAGGTAATTTAAATGTAGGTTTCGGTTTAGCTGATCTAGATGATGATGGTGATTTTGACATTACTTTGTTCGAAAATACATCGTCTAGCCTTTTGCATTTGTCGAATGGATGGACATCAGGTGCCATGACGAGTTCAAGTTTCAGCAGCTCAACTTTAAAATCTTCAGCATTTGCCACCACGGGTTGCCAATCAACGTTGTTGATGGATATCGATTCAGATGGCGATTTGGACTTCTACTGTGCAAGGAGCGCTAACTCAAGTGTATATAGTTTGGTATATTTGAATACGTCAACCACATCCCTCAGTATCAATTCAACGCCAGTTAATATCACCGGCATGGGTTTTTACGGTGGTAATCCAGTAATGGCCGATTTTAATCGCGATGGATACATGGATCATGTAAGTACATACACATGGAGTGCGCATGTATCTGAAAATATGGGAACATCAACCCCAAGTTTTTCATATTATTCATTGCAGAATCCTACCTATGGTGCAACCACTTATGCCATTCCTGTAGATATCAATAACGATGGCGTGATGGACGTGGTTACAGGAGGTGCAGATGCAACATATGGCTTTAAGTGGGCTGTGAACAATACCACAGCCAATGCCGGTTCTTCTTCATACAGTTTTTCTGCGATATCATATTATGCAACAACGCAGGCAAATAGTTCAGTGAGTGAGGGTGATTTTAACAATGATGGAAAAATGGATGTTTTGGCATACCGAAACAACTCTGCAACCATCTTTCAAAACAATTCAACCTCCACATCGAGTTATGGTTTTGCTTCAGGCTCTAATTTGAGCATTAGTTCGTTATCGTTTTATGCTGTAAGATTTGCGGATATGGACAATGATGGCTTGCTAGACATTGTTGCGGGAACGAATGGTACAAGTGGAAATGCGGTGCATTTTTTCAAAAATACAACGACTTCAACGGGTGGAACCATTTCCTTTGCATCTGGAGTTAAAATCATAGATGGTATTGGATCTGTGGTGCATCAAATTGAGGTAGTGGATATCAACGAAGATGGATTTTTAGATATCATTACCAAATCTACAACTGCAACCACAATCGACGTTCATTTGAATATAGGAAATGTTGTTCCTACCTATTATATTAAGTCTACAGGTGTTACAGCACCTCATACCTTAACCAATTGGACCTACAGTAACGATGGAACAGGAAGTAACCCTCCAAGTTTTTCAATCAACGCAGTTTACAATTTTTCGAATTCTTCAAACTCAACTGCGTTCAATGTAGGAACAAACTGGGCTGTAACCGATGGTAAAATTGTGATTCCTTCGGGGGCCACTCTGACTGTCAATTCGGGAAGAACGTTAACACTAACCAATACTATTCTTGCAAATTCGGGTACACTCACGGGCACAACTGGTCTGATGGTTATTTCGGGTACAAGCAATACAAGCTTCACTGGCGCTAACAGCATTGGCACACTTACTGTGAACACTTCAGGAAATGTTACAGTAGGGAGCTCAGCGTCCCTCAATATATACAATTCATTAAACCTAACTGCTGTTGGCACGTTTACTACCAACAATAATGTTACCCTGAAAAGCAATTCAATCAGAACTGCAATGATGGGAGCTGTGAGTGGAACTGTAACCGGAAACATTACTTGCGAGTTGTACATTGCAGGTGGATACAGGAAGTTTCGCTTCTTTGCGCATCCATTTACCACCAATCAGGGTCTTTCTCTGTTGACTGATGATATTGATATCACAGGTTCTGGTGGTAGTACAAATGGGTTCACCTCAACCATTACGAACAATCCGAGCGCATTTTGGTACAATCCCGCAAATGGCGATGGAGGAAATTATGATGCTGGTTGGTCCGCTTTCACATCGGCTTCTGGAGGGACAGGGAATGCTTGGGCTCCAGGACAAGGGGTGCGCATTTTACTCCGTGGTGCCAAAGATGAAGGGTTAGACGGTTCTACATATACTCCCTCTGCCGTAACATTGGATATGTCAGGTACAGTGAATGTTGGTGATGTGACAGTAGACTTAGACTATGCCGGAACTGGAAATAGTCAAGGTCTGAATTTCTTGGGTAATCCATATCCTTGTCCCATTGATGTAAGTGATTTGGTTCATAATTCTGGTACTTCGAGTAAAATTAACAAAACTGTGTATGTAAGAAATGCCCGCCAAGGGTCATATTCTACCAATAGCGTTACGAGCGGAACGGTATTTTCGGTACCAGCGTATGCAGCATTCTTCTTAAAAACCAATGCATCAACGTCGAGTGTAACGTTTACTGAGAGTATGAAAAAAACCACCTCAAATGTGTCACCATTTTTAGGCGGAGGCGACGAACAAAAGCCAGATTTGTTAAGAATTTCAGCTTTGATTAAAAAGGAACAATTTGATAAAATAGATTTCAATTTTGGCAATCAATATGGTGATACGTTAGATCATATTTACGATGCATTTAAAATGACCAATGATTATTTGAATTTTTATTCAATTACTGCAGATAAAAACAAGGCGGCCATTGATTTTAGAAAAATGGATACATCTAAACTCATTCCATTGGGGTTGGGAATTGCAAAAAATGCAAAGGACACCGTTGAATTTTTAGTTGAGGTAAACAATACGGGTGTAGATTTGTATTTATACGATTATTTAACACAATCCAAAACAGCCTTGGTTGCTGGAAACGCTTACAGCATAGTGGTAGATGCAAATTCACCTACAACAATTGGAGACAACCGTTTGGTGATTGGATCTTTAAGCGCATTGTCTCAGTTATCTACGAAGCTTAAGAACGAATTATGCATGTCGGTTTACCCGAATCCAGTTGGAGATGTGTTGACCATTCAATCAATCAATTACAAGCAAAATGGAATTGTGAGAATTTTTGATTTAACTGGAATGGAAATCATGAACGTTAAAGTTGATTTCAACGAAACCATGTCAGGTCAGTTGAATACAAAAAGCTTAAAGTCTGGTGCTTATTTAATTGAAGTTTGTTCTGAATCTGGACAAAAATTTAAATCTAAATTCATCAAACAATAAATATTCAATAGAAGGGGCGAATCGCATTCGCCCCTTCTATTTTGAATCGCATTCGCCCCTTCTATTTTGAATCGCATTCGCCCCTTCTATTTTGAATCGTATTCGCCCCTTCTTTTGCCCTTCAAATCGGGCGAATTAGATTCGCCCTGGCATTCGTCCATCGAATCAGGTGAATTCGTTACGCCCAGACATTCGCCCTTCGAATCGTTATTTCTTCTTTTTTAGTCCCCAATTTTTGGGATTGTTGAGAATGTAATTAGTAATGTTATTAAATGCAATTTTATTCCGAATGATACTGTCATAATAATCACGTTGCCATATTTTAGATTCTTGAATCAATCCTTTCGATTTCCTTGTAACAGATGATTTATATCCCCTAATGATAGCGCCGATTGTATGTGAGGGTGATTTGAATTTGGGATTGGTGGAATGCGTGTTTTGCGATATATTTGGTTTTTCTGGATTCGGCACAATTTTCCTTTGTTCTTTTGGGGAATTGCATGGATTCTCTTTAATTTCAATGATTCCATGTAGGTGGTCGGGCATAACAACAAATGCATGTAAAACTACGTATGGTCTAACATTTGGTGTATTATACCATTCTTCAAATGCAACTTTTCCTAATTCATTTAATATCATCTCACCTTTTTGTATTTTGCCAAAATAACGACACCGATTATAACAAACTAAAGTTATGAAGTAAAATCCGTCCATCGAATAGTCATAATCTTGAAGTCGATGAGATTTTCGATGATGAATTTCTGGATTGTATCGGAATTTGAGCATTTTTTAATTATTTCAAACGAATTAAAATCATTCAATTCAATTATAATTTGCGATAATTCAGAAACCCCAATTTGTAATTCTCAACATTATGGTTCCAGCAGCGGTCGAATTTAATTCCCCACCCAGTAGCGGGCGAATTGAATTCGCCCAATAAAAAAACGACGAATTGAATTCGCCCAATAAAAAAACGACGAATAGCATTCGCCCAGACAATCGCCCATCGAATCGGGCGAATGCTATTCGCCCTGACAGTCGCCCCGTAAAATCAAATTTTGTATGTCGCGGCGATAAATGGAATTGGGAAATAATCTTGACCTTTGGTGTAAGTTTTCGGTTGCCCAAATTGATCCAAAGCCTCATATTTTTCTTGGAAACTGAGCGCAATAAAGCCAAAATCCCAAGTTGCTTTCTTCCCTGCATATAGCCGAAAACCTGGTCCCCCGAAAAAAATAGGATCATAATTTGGTTGTAAAATGCTCCATGCCTCGAACATCAGGCTCAATTTCTTGGAAATTCGCTGTGTGGCCGCAAGTGAAACCAAATTGATATGCTCTTTCCCATAAAATCCGTAACCGCCATTTAAGGTGATATTTGACTCTTCATTGCCCAATGTTGCATTCACAAACCCAACACCAATGGCGTCGGAATTGCTTGTCCACCACGTTTTTCCAATTTGACCACCAGCACCAATGTATAAATTTCGACGCACTTTTTGACTCCATTTCACATTGAACATTGCGGGCATTCCCACAATTGTCATTGTGCCGCCAAGTGAAATGTGATCAGTAAGTCCGTACTGCGCTTGATACAACAAAAAGTATGTGCAGTTGATATAGCCTTCGCCCTTTTCAATTGGGAGTGCAGAAGGGGAGTAGTAATATCTTGAGGGATGAGGATTTGGGGGGTAAATTTGATGGTCGTTTCCGCCGGGTTTATGGGTGTTGGAACCTGATTGGGTGTAAGTATTTACATGCTTAATCTCAGAAATGACATATTTTGGAATGTACATTTTTCCCTTGTCTCTGGTGTCGATGTAAAATTCACGGTCGTTTTTGCTGATGATTTTCCCGAGAAATTGTCCCCCATCAAGAGTACCAATGTAATAGTAGTTGGTGTCGTTGAAGGCTGTATCAGCCTGAGCCTGAGCCTGATTGGTTAACAGACCCAATGTCCCCCAAAATAAAAATAAAAAATAGTGTTTCATAGCGCTAATTTTGAATCAAAGTTACAGAAGGTGATCCTGATAAACCATGATAAAGGTCATGGAAGTTGAATCCTTAGTATTGGAATTAAATAAATACAATAGAACCGTAATTTCATTGTGAGAGCTGTTTGAGATTGTATCTTTTCTATGGTTTGCAGTGAATGTCCCTCAAAAAAATAGTTTAAAAAGAAAATGCTCATGAGAATGGAAGATGGTAATGTCAATAATTTTAAAGTTGCTTTAACCGAAAAAAAAGTCGATTTTTGCGTTTTATTCATTTTAATATTCCATGGAAATTCAAATTACCCTTCCAGACGGTGCAACCCGCAATTATCCCAAAGGGGTGACTGCAATGGAGATTGCATTGTCGATTAGCGAAGGACTCGCGAGAAACGTTTTATCGGCAAAAGTAAATGGCAAAGTTCAAGACGCAAGTTTGCCAATCACGGAAGATTCAACTTTGGCCTTGTTGACGTGGAAAGATGACGATGGAAAACAAACTTATTGGCACAGTTCAGCGCATTTGATGGCAGAAGCCATTGAATCTCTGTACCCTGGTGTCAAACTTGCAATCGGTCCGCCAATTGCAAATGGATTTTATTACGACATTGATTTTCTTGATTACAAATTCACTTCCGACGATTTTGAAAAAGTAGAAAAGAAAATGACAGAATTGGCCAAAACCAATTCAGAATACGTAAGATCTGAAGTATCGAAAGCCGATGCTTTGGCTTATTTCACAGAAAAAAATGACCCATACAAACTTGAATTGATTCAAGATTTGGAGGATGGACAAATTACCTTTTATAAACAGGGCAATTTCACAGATTTGTGTCGTGGTCCTCATATCCCTCATACCGGACATATCAAATCAATCAAATTGTTGAGTGTTGCGGGAGCTTATTGGAGAGGTAATGAAAACAACAAGCAGCTCACGCGTATCTATGCCATTACTTTCCCTAAAAAAGGAGAGTTGGATGAATACTTGATGATGCTTGAAGAAGCCAAGAAACGCGATCATCGTAAATTGGGTAAAGAACTTGAAATCTTTACGTTTGATGATGATGTGGGACCAGGACTTCCATTGTGGTTGCCGAATGGTGCAGCAATGATTGAAGTTTTGGAGGGATTTGCGAAGAAAACTGAGCGCGAAGCTGGTTATGACCGCGTGAAAACTCCTCACATTGCGCGTGAGAGCATGTATCTAAAGAGTGGACATTTACCTTACTACCAGGAAAGTATGTTTCCTGCAATGGATGTTGATGGCGACAAATACTATTTGAAGGCGATGAATTGTCCGCATCACCACAAAATTTTTGATGCATTGCCAAGATCTTACAAGGATTTACCAATTCGCTTGGCTGAATATGGAACTTGTTACAGGTTTGAGCAAAGTGGAGAATTGTTTGGATTGATGAGGGTGAGATGTTTGCAAATGAACGATGCACACATCTATTGCACGGAAGCACAGTTTGAACAGGAATTCAGAGCGGTGAATGCATTGTATTTGAAATATTTCGAAAAGTTTGGAATTGAGAAATATGTGATGCGATTTAGCAAACATGATCCGGCTAAATTGGGACAAAAGTACATTGCAATGCCAGAGCTTTGGAAAAAGACCGAAGCGATGGTGAAAGGGGTGTTAGACAGCATGGGTGTGAACTACATTGAAGTAGAAGATGAAGCCGCGTTTTATGGTCCTAAAATAGATATTCAAGTTTGGAGTGCTATTGGAAGAGAGTTTACTTTGGCTACGAACCAAGTAGATTTTGCACAGGCGGAGAGATTCAATTTAAGTTTCATCAATGAGAAGAATGAGAGGGAACGTCCGATCATCATTCACAGAGCTCCGTTGAGTACCCACGAGAGATTTATTGGATTCTTGTTAGAGCATTATGCAGGTAACTTCCCAGTTTGGTTGGCGCCACGTCAAGTGATTGTGTTGCCAATTTCCGATAAATATGCAGATTATGCAGAAGAAGTTGTAAAATTCCTAAAAAAGAACGATA